>NZ_SMKR01000334.1 GCF_004348725.1 Kribbella turkmenica | reverse complement strand
GGCGGTTTCAGGGGGTCGTTGCAACACCGTGTTGGTTTCTAGGTGGTGAGTAGATCACGCAGGCGCTCGGCTGGGGTGTCCCAGCTGAGCGTTTTGCGTGGTCGGGCGTTGAGTTCTTGGGCGACGTGTTCGAGGTCTTCGGGTCCGTAGGCCGACAGGTCGGTTCCTTTGGGGAAGTACTGGCGCAGGAGCCCGTTGGTGTTCTCGTTGGTGCCGCGTTGCCAGGGTGAGTGCGGGTCGCAGAAGTAGACGGCGATGTCGGTGGCTATCGAGAACTGCTTGTGTCTGGCCATCTCGCTGCCTTGGTCCCAGGTCAGGGAGCCGCGTAGGTGGTCGGGCAGGGTCTGCATGGTCTGGATCAGTCCGTCGCGGACCTGTTCGGCGTCGTGGCCGCCGGGCAGGTGGACCAGCATCGTGTAGCGGGTGGCGCGTTCGACCAGGGTGCCGATCGCGGACCGGTTGTGCTCGCCCATGATCAGGTCTCCTTCCCAGTGGCCGGGAACGGCGCGGTCGTCGGCCTCGGCCGGCCGCTCGGAGATCATGATCATCTCGTCGAAGCGGTGCCGGCGCTGATCGGGCTGGCGTTGCGGCTTGCGGCGGGTGCGTCCGGTGCGCAGCGCGGCCTGGACCTCGCGTTTGAGACCGCCGCGGGCCTGGAAGTACAGCGCTTGGTAGATCGTCTCGTGGCTCACGCGCATGCTCTCGTCGTCGGGGAAGTCCTTGACGAGCCTGTTCGAGATCTGCTCCGGAGACAACTTGCGTTCCAGGCCTTGCTCGACCTGTTCACGCAGCGCGGTGTCGGTCATCAGCTTGCAGGTCTTGGGCCGGGCCCGGGCCGCCGCGGCATCACGGTGCGCCTGGTGGGGCAGGTAGAGCCCGTCGGTGCTGTGGGCGCGAACCTCGCGGCAGACCGTGGACTTGTGCTTGCCGATGCCGGCCGCGATCGCGGTCAGGGTGAGTTTGTTGATCAGTCCGTCAGCGATCGCCAGCCGCTGGTCCAGGCACAGGGAACGGTCACTGATCAGGTCGCTGGTCACAGCATCGGCCGGTCCGGTCATGGACCGGTGATACCGGGCTGCGGTCGCGGAGTCCACGACCCTGCCGTCGGGGTGGATCCGCGTGTTGTTCACCTTGCGGACCCCCTGATGCCAGTCCAGCCCGGTACGCCGGTTCACGCCCACCTCCTGGGCCGCGCGGGCGATCGACCAGCCCGCCTCCATCAGCTCCGCGAACCGGATCCTGGCCGGCGCCTTGCCCCTCACCGCCCTCGCTGCGGGAACTAACCCCGCCGCGACAAGGATTCGGCGAGCAGTGCCATGACTCACCCCGCACACGGCCGCCGCACGGTTGATACTCCCCGACTGCCCGAACACCACAACGACCTGGTCACGCACCACATCGGTGACAACCGACCGCCGGCCCGACCCCCGACCAAGTGCCCGCAAGATCTCGTAACCGCGACCCCGCGCTATACCCAACGACCCACACGCCGCCGCTACCCCAACCCCCGAATCCACCAACCGCACCAAAGCATCCCCGT
>NZ_SMKR01000333.1 GCF_004348725.1 Kribbella turkmenica | reverse complement strand
GCTCGTACGCCGGCAGCGTGAGGAAGTCGGCGTACTCGTCGGCCAGCGCGGTCTCGAGGAAGAGCTCCCGGGCCGCCTCGAAGCGGTCCGGGTCGTCGCCGAGCTTGGCGATCTCCTCGTCGGCGATCCGCTGGACCAGGTCGGTGGTGACAGTGTCGCCGGTGTCCAGGACGACGGCGTTGGCCCGCCACTGCCAGATCTGTGAGCGCGAGATCTCGGCCGTGGCGGCGTCCTCCATCAGGTTGAAGATGCCGACCGCACCGCGGCCGTCCAGCCAGGCCGCCAGGTACTGGACCGCGACGCTGACGTTGTTGCGCAGGCCGGCCTCGGTCACCTCGCCCGGCGTGGACGCGACGTCGAGGAGGTCCGCCGCGGTGACGGACACGTCCTCACGCAGCTTGCCCAGCTGGTTCGGCTCCGCGCCGAGGACCGCGTCGAAGGCCGTGCGGCAGGCCTCGACCATGCCCGGGTGGGCGACCCAGGACCCGTCGAACCCGTCCCCGGCCTCGCGCTGCTTGTCCGCGGTCACCTTCGCGAACGCCTGCTCGTTCACCACCGGGTCCTTGCTCGGGATGAACGCCGCCATCCCGCCGATCGCGTGCGCGCCACGCTTGTGGCACGTCCGCACCAGCAGCTCGGTGTACGCCCGCATGAACGGCACGGTCATGGTGACGCTGTTGCGGTCCGGCAGCTGGAAGTCGGTGCCCCGGGTCCGGTGGGTCTTGATCACGCTGAACATGTAGTCCCAGCGGCCGGCGTTCAGCCCGGCCGAGTGCTCCCGCAGCTCGTAGAGGATCTCCTCCATCTCGAACGCGGCCGGGTACGTCTCGATCAGCACGGTCGCCCGGATCGTGCCGCGCGGGATGCCGAGGTCCTCCTGCGCGGTGACGAACACGTCGTTCCAGAGCCGGGCCTCCAGGTGCGACTCCATCTTCGGCAGGTAGTAGTACGGCCCCTGGCCGCGGTCGAGCTGCAGCTGCCCACAGGCGGCCAGGTAGAGCGCGAAGTCGACCAGCGAGCCGGACACCGGCTCGCCGTCGACCAGGACGTGCTTCTCCGGCAGGTGCCACCCGCGCGGCCGGACCACGATCGTGGCCAGCTCGTCGTCCGGCTTCAGCGCGTAGCTCTTGGTGCCGGTGCTGAAGTCGATCCGCCGGGTGATCGCGTCGAGCAGGTTGAGCTGGCCGCCGACGACGTTCTCCCACAGCGGGGTGTTCGCGTCCTCCTGGTCGGCCAGCCACACCTTCGCGCCGGAGTTCAGCGCGTTGACGGTCATCTTCCGGTCGGTCGGCCCGGTGATCTCCACCCGCCGGTCGACCAGCCCGGGCGCGGCCGGCGCGACCCGCCAATCCGGGTCGTCGCGGACGTCCTTGGTCTCCGGCAGGAAGCCCAGGGACGCCCCGTCCGCGATCGCCGCCACCCGCTCGCGCCGGCGCTCCAGCAGTTCCAGCCGGCGGGCGCCGTACTCCCGGTGCAACCGCTCGATCAGCCCGAGCGCCCGCTCGGTCAGGATCTCGTCGTACCGGTCCTGCCGTGCACCGATGACCT
>NZ_SMKR01000332.1 GCF_004348725.1 Kribbella turkmenica | reverse complement strand
CCACCCACCCCCGAAAAGGTGGCCCGCACCCTCCAGTACCTCCTCTGGCAGGGTCTCGAAACCCTCCGCACCACGTAGGGCTCTCGCGGCAGCACGACAACTCGGTCGAGTTCCCTGGACTGACGGCGCTATTGCGACTCGGTGAAAGCCTTCTGAAAGTGATGCCCCGGAAAATCTGTAGCCGTTCCTGCTACTGACTACGAGGGGAAGCTTCATGGGCTTGAGCACCCGGACTGCACGTGTTGCCGGCGTACTGGGCGTGTCTGCTGCGTTCGGGATGGCGGGGTTGACGGCGTCGCCTGCGCACGCAGCGGACCAGCCGGTCGGCACCCTGTCCGACGCGTCGGTCGGGACGCTGTCCGACGCGTCGGTCGGGACGCTGTCCGACGCGTCGGCGAAGGCCGCCGCGTTCCCGTGCACGATCCTGAAGATCGGTGGTTCTGCCGGGAACGTCCGCCTGTGGTGGTGCGACGGGACGCAGGGGACCCGGAGGGGTTACCACGCCCAGGGATACCTTGCCGGAGGCGGCGCGGTCTGGCTCGTCAGTGCGGCCGGCGACCCGGTGGCGTTCACGACCAGCGGCGTCAGCGGCTGGTTCAACAGCAAGACCGTGGGCGACTACGGTGCTCCCTGGAAGGCCTGCAAGCACAACGGGCCGATCACCAGCCCACACGAATGCACCGGATACGGCTCTCGGTAGGTACCGCCCCGGTCTGGTGGGTTGACCCATCGGACTGTGGGTTGGCCAACGGGATTCCAGGTGGTGAACCCACCGTCTGATGGGTCAACCCACCCGACGGTGCGCCGCTGTTCGCTGCTCAGAAGCTCAGTGAGCAGATCACTGCGCGGTGGTCGGACGGGGTGATGCCGTCGATCGGGCCGCCGGCGGTCGAGGTCTCCGTGACAGTGATCGGGTGGTTGAACATGCCCGGACGGAAGAACACGTGGTCGATGCGCCGGCCCAACAGCTCGGGGCCGGCCTCGTCGGGCGCGGTTGCGGTGGCTGGATCACCGTCGCCGGCGATCCAGGCGTCGGTCAGCAGATCGGTCAGCGGACGGAGGAGCGGGCTGTCCGGTGGGGCGTTGAGATCACCGGCGACGACGACGGGCAGCGGGCCGTCGAGCGACGGGTCGGTGGCTAGGTCCGCGAGCAAACGGGCCTGGGCAAGGCGGTCGTCGTTGTACGCCGGGTCGTACTCGAGACAGCCCACGACGACGTGCAGCGGCGCCGCCGGATGCGCGACCGTCGCCACTGCGGCAACCGGGTCGAACGCCCGGTGCCGCGCAGGCATCCGCACCGCCCGCCACCCGGTGATCTCCCAGCGACTCAGCAGCCCGATCCCGATCTCGACCCCCTCATCCCGTGGATCCCGGGCAACGTCCGTGCCCGGCGGGTACGACGGCCCGGCGTACCCAGCGTGCATCCCCAGCTCAGCACCGAGCACAGTCACCTGATTGGTTGCCCGGGTCCCCCAAACCTCCTGCAACGCGACAACATCCGGCTCTACGGCCTGCAACGTCTCCACAATCGCCTCATACCGAGCCAGCCACATCCCCCCGAACCGCCACCAGACATTCCAGGTCATGACCCGCAGCACACCCATACC
>NZ_SMKR01000331.1 GCF_004348725.1 Kribbella turkmenica | reverse complement strand
CCGGTGGGTTGACCCACCAGACTGTGGGTTGACTCACCGGATCCCGGTGGGTCAACCCCGCGTGCGGTGGGTCCACCCACGAGATCGGACGGGACGCGGGTGCTGCCGGAAATATGTCTTGCACTCCTAGAGGGTCTTCTGTATCGTTTTTCTAGAACGATCTAGAAGATCGATTCAGAAGACTGCCGAAGGGTGGTCCCGAGGAGAGGAGACGAGAGATGGCCGGAGTCACGCTCAAGACCGTGGCGCAGGCCGTCGGGGTGTCCCCGTCGACCGTCTCCAACGCCTACAACAAGCCCGACCAGCTCTCCACCGCACTGCGCGAGCGGATCCTGGCCACCGCCCAGGAGCTCGGCTACGCCGGTCCCGACGCGTCCGCCCGGGCGCTGCGCAGCGGCAAGGCCGGTGCGATCGGAGTGCTGTTCACCGACAAGCTGTCGTACGCGTTCTCGGACCCGTACGCGGTCGGCTTCCTGGCCGGCCTGGCCGAGGTCGCCGAGGAGTTCAGCACCAGCCTGCTGCTGATGCCGCTCAGCTCGGCCGACATCGTCGGCGGCAGCAACGCGGTGCAGCAGGCGGCGATCGACGCGGCGGCGATCTTCTGCGTGCCGGGCGACCATCCGGCGGTGGACATCTTGTCGGCGCGCGGGATCCCGACGGTTTCGACCGACCGTGGCGACCACCCGGACCTGTGCTGGGTCGCGATCGACGAGGTCGAGGCCGCCGCGAAGCTGGGTCAGCACCTGACCCGTCTCGGCCACCGCGACATCGTCGTCCTGGTCGACAAGGCCGAGGCACAGGCGCGGGACGGAGTGGTGGAGCTGAACTTCGACGAGGTCGGCTGCAGCGACTGCGAGTCGCGGATCCAGGGCCTGGAGAAGGCGATGCCGGACGCCCGGATGCGGATCGTCTCCGGCGGCTACAACTCCTTCGGCTCCGGTCTCAAGGGCGCCGAGTACGTGCTCGACTCCCAGGACCGGCCGACCGCGATCGTCGGGCTGAGCGACGTCCAGGCGCTCGGCGCGATGGAGGCGATGAAGGTCCGCGGACTGATCCCCGGCCGGGATCTGACCGTGGCCGGATTCGACGACATCCCGGCCGCCGAGCCGGCCGGACTGACCACGGTCCACCAGCCGATCAAGGACAAGGGCCGCGCCGTCGGCCGGATCCTGCTGGACCCGGCGACGACCGACCGCCAGGTCCTGATGCCCACCGAGCTCGTCGTCCGCGCCAGCAGCGGACCCGCACCGCGCAGGTAACAACCACACAGCACCACCACCCGGCAGCCACCTGACGGCTCCCGGGGCGATCAACAACGACCTCCGACGGCCGACCGGCCGCCGGCCGACCGAACACGCTCTCAGGAAGGGAGCAGAACCATGACGTACTTCATCGCCGGCAACACCGCCGTCGAGAACGCTCGCAACCTGGCGCAGTCGGCTCTTCCGAACGCACCGCAACAGCCGTACGACGAGCCGGCCCCGCGCCGCCGCCTCGCGATCCGAGCCCGGGTCAGCGCCGTACTGCGGACCGCCGCCGAACGCGAGCTCCGACTGGCCGACCGGATCGACCCGGCACCGGCCTGCACCACCAACTAGCCCCACCCACCC
>NZ_SMKR01000330.1 GCF_004348725.1 Kribbella turkmenica | reverse complement strand
GTCCCGCCCTGACCCAGCTCCGCGGCCGCGCCGACCAGCTGGGGGTTCGTGCCGCTCGTCGGCTGGGTCTCGACGACGTCCGCGACCACGCAGGTCACGTTGTCGTTCGACCCCGCCTCGAGGGCGTGCGTGATCAGCTCCACGACCACGGAGTCCGGCGTACCGTCGGCCATCGAGGCCGCGATCACCTCGTCGCTCACGTAGTCGGGGAGGCCGTCGCTGCACAGCATCAGCCGGTCGCCGGCGCGGACGTCGAGGATCTCCAGGTCCGGATCCGAGTCCGGCCGGCCGTCGAGCACGCGCAGGATGAGGTTGCGGTGCGGGTGGGTGAAGGCCTCCTCCTTCGAGATCCGGCCCTCGTCCACCAGCGACTGCACGAACGTGTGGTCGTGGCTGAGTTGGTAGAGCAGCCCGTCCCGCATCCGGTACGCCCGGGAGTCGCCGAGATGCGCCAGTCCGAGCTGCTGCCCGTCGAACAGCAGCGCAGTGACGGTCGAACCCATCCCCTCGCGCTCCGGGTCCTCCTCGACCAGCTCGGACAGCCGCTCGTTCGCCCGGTGCACGGCACCGGCCAAGGCCTCCATCATGTCCTCGCCGCTGATCCCCGGCTTGTCCAGCTTCCGGATCACCTGGACCGCCGCCGCGCTGGCCACCTCACCGGCCGCCGCGCCGCCCATCCCGTCGGCGAGCAGCAGGAGGTGCGGACCGGCGTACGCCGAGTCCTCGTTGTTGCGGCGCACCCGTCCGACGTCGGACAGTGCGGCGTAATCCAGCGACAGGGTCAAGGCAGGCCTACTTCGCGATGTTCAGCGTCGTCCGGCCGATCCGGATCGAGCCGCCGATTTCGGCCGGCACCGGGCGGGTCACCCGCTGGCCGTCCAGGTACGTGCCGTTGGTGGAGCCGAGGTCCTCGACCCACCACTGTCCCTCGGAGAGGAACAGCCGCGCGTGCCGGGTGGAAGAGTAGTCGTCGTCGAGCCGGATCTGACAGTCCGAGCCGCGACCGATGATCACCGGCTCGTCCACCAGGGTCGCACCGACCCCGGCCTGCGGCCCGTCCGCGATCGTCACCGACCCGGGCAGGCCCTTGCGCTTCTTCACCGGCTTGGCCGGTTTCGGCGTACGGCTGCTCTGCGGTACGACCGCGGCCCGGCTGTCCACCTTCGCGCCGAACAGGTCGGACCTGATCACGGACAGCACCGCGAGGACGAACATCCACAACAGGGCCAGGAACCCCAGTTTGATCAGGGTCAGGGTCAGTTCCGACATGGAAGGTCAGTCACCACCCGCTGCTCGGCGGCTGGGCGATCGGCTCGTCCGCCAGACGCAGCGTCATCGTCGTGTTCCCGATCCGCACGGTCGAACCGTCGACGAGCTCGGCCTCGGTGGTCCGCCGGCCGTTCACCAGCGTCCCGTTGGTGGAGCCCAGGTCGACCAGCACCACCCGGATCCCACCCGGGCCCTCGGGCATCAGCCGGATCTCCGCGTGCCGCCGGGACACCCCCGGGTCGTTGATCTGGACGTCCGCGTCGGTGCCCCGGCCGAGCACGACACCCGGCGGATTGACGGGCCGGCGGCGTCCGTTCACCTCGAGCATCACCTGGGGGTGGCCGCGGCGCGGGGGCTGTTGC
>NZ_SMKR01000034.1 GCF_004348725.1 Kribbella turkmenica | reverse complement strand
GAATCAACCCACCATCGCAACGCGGCCCTACCCCACTGGCTCCACTTCTACAATCATCACCGACCCCACAGCTCAATCGGCGCCCAGCCACCCATCACCCGACTGACCAACGTCCCTGGACATCACACCTAGACGGTATGACGTGACCGTCTCGGGTTGAGGTGGTTGCGGGCCGGGGCCTCACTCACAGAGATTCGTGGGTTACCGAGTAGGGGCTGCCTGCTCGGCCTATCCGACAGTTGTGGGAGGCCCCGGTGTTTACCGAGCGTACGAGTGTTGGGCTGGATGTGCACGCCAGGTCGGTCGCGGCAGCCGCGATCGATGGCGTGACGGGTGAGTTGTTCCAGGCCAAACTGACTCCGTCACACGAGCACATCCGGTCCTGGGTCGCCGGTTTGCCGGGCCCGGTCGCGGTGGCCTATGAGGCAGGGCCCACGGGGTTTGGGCTCTATCGGGTGTTGAGCGCGGCCGGGGTCAGGTGCGAGGTCGTCGCGCCGAGCAAGCTGCAAAGGCCGGCCGGTGACCGGGTCAAGACCGATGCCAGGGACGCTGTGCATCTGGCGCGGTTGCTGCGGTTGGACGAGGTCACCGCGGTCGCGATCCCGACCATCGAGCAGGAGGCCGCCCGCGACCTCGTCCGTGCCCGCGAGGACTGCCGCAGCGACCTGATGCGCGCCCGGCACCGGTTGTCGAAGTTGCTGCTGCGCCACGGCATCGTCTACGACGGCGGCGCCGCCTGGACCGGTAAGCACGACGCCTGGCTGCGCAACGACGCACTCCCACGGCTGACCTCGACAGCCACACGTCTGACCTTCGACGCCGGCTACGAGACAGTGCTCGCGACCAAGGCCCGTCGTGACCGGCTCGACGTCGCGATCGAACAGCTGGCCGCCGACTCTGAGTTCACTCCACTCGTGCGGCGTCTGGGCTGCCTGCGCGGCATCGGCACCCTGACCGGGTTCGCACTCGCGGTCGAGATCGGCGACTGGCGCCGGTTCACCGGCAACTCGATCGGATCGTTCGTCGGGCTCATCCCGGCCGAGTACTCCTCGGGCGGATCACGCGCCCTGGGCCCGATCACCAAGACCGGCAACGGTCACGCCCGCCGGCTGCTGGTCGAGGCAGCAGTGCCATCACAGCACCACCGGCCCCGCTACCGGATCGGCAAAACCCTGCGAGACCGCTGGGACCTCGCCCCGGCCACGGCCAGAATCCGCGGCGACGAAGGAAACCGCAGACTGCACCAACGCTGGGTCCGGTTCATCGACCGCCGCAAACGCAGCACCGTCGCGAACATCGGGATCGCCCGCGAACTGGCCGGCTGGTGCTGGTCACTGGCCGTCCTCGAAGACACCTAACCTCACCGAGCTGCTTCGTCAGCGCCACAGGCTCGCCGGCAGCGCGTGGAACGACCCGCGACACTTCTATGAGCAGCCCCCTGGGCGACGCTCGTTCCTAGACACGCGGGAACCGTTCCAGCCGAAACAACCGTCCTGCGGTAACCAACCCACGCATATCAGACTGACCGCGCGTCGACACCGACACGCTCGCCGAGCCAGCCGACGAAGCACGAGGCGCCCGCCCCGGAACAACCCACCGGGACGGGCGCCTCACCCTGCCCTTGACAGAAACTCACTCCATATCAGAAGTCGTGCATTTGGGCTGCGGCCCGTGGTGTCATCGCCCAGTACGCATCGGCCTGCTGGGAGGACGAGAACGTGTTGGGGCTTTCGGAAAACGCGGTCGCCTGGTTAGGAGGTCTGGAGCCCGCGAGCGACGTGAGGCTTCCGGATGACGTCGAGGCAGCGAGGATGCTCAAGTTCTGTGGGGTTTCGGAGCAGGACCGGGATGACATGCTCGCGGCTCGGCCGGATCGGTCCCGGGATGCCGACTGGTGGACGGTACTGGGTGCGATGGTGACCGATCTCGACCGCGGGATGGACCAGTCGATCGAGGCGAGCGGGTTCATGGCCTGGCCTGTCCTGTCGGAGGCACCGGTCGGATCGTTTCGTGGCGGCCTGGGCGTTGGTGTCCAGGTTGCCGCGGCTGCTCGACGTACATGCGCGGCGCGGTGTGCCTGAGTCCATCAGCAAGGCGTCGGTGTCTTCCCTAGGTGGAGTGCTGTCGACGCACCGGCAGGTGACCGGCCGGGCCGGGGCCGGGCTGTTTCCGCTGTGGGGTCCGCCGTTGCGGTTCCGGAGCGCCGACGTCCAGATCGGCCGTCATTCGTTCACTCGGGCTCAGCTCGCGCTCGGCGACGGGCCCGCGGGGTACGGGTTGATGATCCACGTCCCACCGATCGGGCCGCTCGACGCCACCGCCTCGGAGGAGTCGATCTCGGCCGCCGAACGGTACTTCGCGCAGTGGTATCCCGAGGAGCCGGTGACGGTCTTCTCGTGTACGTCGTGGTTGCTCGATCCGCAGCTCGCCGAGTACCTGCATCCGGAGTCGAACATCCTGCGGTTCCAGCGCCGGTTCACCCTGCTTCCGGAGCTGCCGCCGGACGACCCGCACGAGGGCGATCGCGAGATGATGCGTCTCGGCCTCCAGGTGACACCTCCGGAGAGGTCGCTCGAGGCCGAGGATCTCGCCCGGGTCCCGCAGCACACCACGCTGCAACGGGCGTTCGTGGCGCATCTACGCTCCGGCCGGCACTGGGCCAAACGAACCGGCGTCCGCCTCCCGGCCGCGCCCTGAACCCGACAAGAAACGGGACCTGGGACAGGGAACGGCGACCTGGGACCTGATATTTCAGGTCCCAGGTCGCCAGAGGGTGTTTCAGGTCCCCAGAAGGTGGACGACGCTCAGAGCTTCAGCGAGGTCGCGACCACGTCAGCCAGCGAGTGGGCGATCTCGTGCGCGACGTCCGAGGACTCCGCTTCGACCATGACCCGGACCAGCGGCTCAGTGCCCGACGGGCGGAGCAGCACGCGGCCGGTGTCGCCCAGCCGGGCGGTGGCCTCGGCGACCGCGGCCTGGACGGCCGGGTCGGTGCCGGCGCGGGACTTGTCGACGTTCTTCACGTTGACCAGCACCTGCGGCAGCCGGGTCATCGCGCCCGCCAGGTCGCTCAGCGTCTTGCCGGTCTGGGCGACCCGGGCGAGCAGCATGACCGCGGTCAGCGTGCCGTCGCCGGTGGTGGCGTGGTCGGACAGGATCACGTGCCCGGACTGCTCACCACCGAGCTTGTGGCCGCCGGCCTTCATCGCCTCCAGCACGTACCGGTCGCCGACCTTGGTCTGCTCGACCGCGATCCGCTCCCGGACCATCGCCTGGACGAAGCCGAGGTTGCTCATCACGGTCGCGACCACGGTGTCGTTGGACAACCGGCCGCTGTCCCGCATCGCCAGCGCCAGGACAGCGAGGATCTGGTCACCGTCGACCAGTTCGCCGTTCGCGTCGACGGCCAGGCAGCGGTCCGCGTCGCCGTCCAGGGCGATGCCCAGGTCGGCGCGGTGACCGACCACCTCGCGCTGGAGGCCCTCCAGGTGGGTGGACCCGCAGTCGAGGTTGATGTTCAGTCCGTCGGGGGCGGCGGCGTACGTGATCACCTCGGCACCGAGCCGGCGCAGGGCCTCCGGCGCGGTCTGCGAGGCGGCGCCGTTGGCGCAGTCGATCACGACCTTCAGGCCGTCGAACCGGTTCGGCGCGGACCGGACGAGGTGCGAGACGTACGTCTCGAAACCCTGCCCGTCGTCGAACACGCGGCCGACGGCGGCACCGGTCGGCCGCTGCCACTCCTCGCCCATCCGGGCCTCGATCGCGTCCTCGATCGCGTCGTCAAGCTTGATCCCGCCGCGGGCCAGGAACTTGATGCCGTTGTCCGGCATCGGGTTGTGGCTGGCGGACAGCATCACGCCGAGATCGGCGCCGGTCGAGCCGGTCAGGTAGGCCACGGCCGGGGTCGGCAGGACACCGAGCCGAACCACGTCGACGCCTGCGCTGGCCAGACCGGCCACCACGGCGGCTTCCAGAAACTCACCACTGGCACGCGGATCCCGCCCCACAACGGCGCGCGGCCGGTGCCCTTCGAAGGCACCGGCCTCGCCGAGTACGTGAGCTGCCGCGACCGAGAGGTCTAGCGCCAGCTCCGCGGTCAGGTCCACGTTCGCCAGGCCACGGACTCCGTCCGTGCCGAACAAACGACCCATCAGACAATCAGCGCTTGCTGTACTGCGGCGCCTTGCGGGCCTTCTTGAGACCAGCCTTCTTCCGCTCCTTGATCCGCGCGTCGCGGGTGAGCAGACCGGCCTTCTTCAGACCCGGGCGGTTCGCCTCCTGGTCGGCCTCGTTCAGGCACCGGGCGACACCCAGCTGCAGCGCACCGGCCTGGCCGGTGATGCCGCCGCCGTTGATCCGGGCGATCACGTCGTACGAGCCCTCCAGGCCGGCGACGACGAACGGCTCGTTCACGTGCTGCTGGTGCACCTTGTTCGGGAAGTACACGTCGAGCGGCTTGCCGTTGATCTTCCAGTTACCGCTGCCCGGGACGATCCGGACGCGGGCGACGGCCTCCTTGCGGCGGCCGGTGGCGCCGGCCGGGTTGATGACCGCGACCCGACCCGTCTCGGCGCGCTGCTCCGGAGTCGGGTTCGTCTCGGAGGTGTAGGCGACCGGGCCCTCGTTGTCGATGGGGACCTCGGGGTCGAACTCTTCGGTCTCGGTGGTGATGTCGCTCACGCTGAAAATCCTCGTTTACCTGGCTCGTCGATCGCTTACTGGGCGATCTGGGTGATCTCGAACGGCTTCGGCTGCTGGGCGGTGTGCGGGTGCTCCGGACCGGCGTACACCTTCAGCTTGGTGAGCAGCTTCCGGCTCAGGCGGTTCTTCGGCAGCATGCCCCAGACAGCCTTCTCGACGGCCTTGCGAGGGTCCTTCTCGAGGATCTCGCCGATCGGCGTGGCCGTCAGACCACCCGGGTGACCCGAGTGGCGGTACGCCAGCTTGTCCGTCCGCTTGGTGCCGGACAGGGCGACCTTGGAGGCGTTGACGACGACGACGAAGTCACCGCCGTCCACATGCGGCGCGAACGTCGGCTTGTGCTTGCCGCGCAGCAGGGTGGCGATCTGGACGGCGAGCCGACCGAGCGTGACGTCGGTGGCGTCGATCACGTGCCACTCACGGGTGACGTCAGCAGGCTTCGGGCTGTACGTGCGCACGGTCGTTGACCTTCGTTTCTCAGAGGTTGACAAGACTGGTACGTCGGCGAGCGGTCCACCGACGGGGCTGGGACCTGGAACGCACAACAGCAGCCCAGAATACCGGCGCTGTCGCCCCCGGGTCAAAGCGGGCACATCTCCACCGGGGACCCCGGCTTGGAAGCAGACCCCGACCGCACTAGTTTAGCGGTGAAGATTGCAGTCCGAACCGCGTCCCGCCGGCTGACGATAACCCTCACTCACCAGGCGATGACGCCAGCTTCCGAAGAGGGCATTGTGACCGATCAGTCGCTCACCGTCCGGGACAACCGGACCGGCAAGGACTTCGACCTTGCCATCACCGATGGCACCATCCGTGCCGCCGATCTCAAGCAGATCAGCGCATCCGACGGCGACGGTGGCCTGGCCACCTACGACCCCGGGTTCGTGAACACCGCCTCCTGCCGTTCGTCGGTCACCTTCATCGACGGCGACAAGGGCATCCTGGAGTACCGCGGGTACCCGATCGAGCAGCTCGCCGAGCAGTCGAACTACCTCGAGGTGGCCTACCTGCTGGTCAACGGGAAGCTGCCGAACAAGGCGGAGTACGAGGCCTGGGCGCACGACGTGACGTATCACACGTTCGTGCACGAGAACCTGAAGACCTTCATGCAGGGCTTCCGGTACGACGCCCACCCGATGGGCATGCTGCTGGCCTCGGTCGGTGCGCTGTCCACCTTCTACCCCGAGTCGCGCAACATCTTCGACGAGGAGTCCCGGGCGCTGCAGATCCGGCGGCTGATCGCGAAGATGCCGACGCTGGGCGCGTTCGCCTTCCGGCACGCCCAGGGCAAGCCGTACGTCTACCCGGACAACGAACTCAGCTACACGGCGAACTTCCTCTCCATGCTGTTCAAGATGAGCGAGCCCAAGTACGCCGCCGACGACCGGCTGGTGCGGGCCCTGGAGATCCTGTTCATCCTGCACGCCGACCACGAGCAGAACGCCTCCACCAACGCGGTCCGGGCGATCGGCTCCACCCAGGTCGACCCGTACACGGCCGTTGCCGGCGGCATCGGCGCGCTCTACGGCCCGCTGCACGGCGGCGCCAACGAGGCCGTGCTGAAGATGCTCCGCCGGATCGGCTCGGTGGACAACGTCCCGTCGTTCATCGAGGGCGTGAAAGCCGGCGACGAGCGGCTGATGGGCTTCGGCCACCGGGTCTACAAGAACTACGACCCGCGCGCCAAGATCATCAAGAAGGCCGCCGACGACGTGTTCGAGGTGACCGGCATCAACCCGCTGCTGAAGATCGCCGTCGAGTTGGAGAAGATCGCGCTGGAGGACGAGTACTTCGTCTCCCGCAAGCTCTACCCGAACGTCGACTTCTACTCCGGCCTGATCTACGAGGCCCTGGAGTTCCCGCCGGAGATGTTCACCGTCCTGTTCGCCATCCCGCGAACCTCGGGCTGGCTGGCCCAGTGGCTGGAGATGCTGAACGACGGCGACCAGAAGATCGCCCGCCCCAAGCAGATCTACACCGGCGAACGCGGCACCCAGTACGTCCCCATGGGCGACCGCTGACCTACCCTCCAGAACGGCCCCTCGCACACCGAGGGGCCGTTCTGTGTGTGGAAGTCAAGGGACGGCGTCAACGGCGGGAGCGGTTAGCTTCGGGTGGTGGAATCACTTGTGCGGAAGGTGGCGCTGGTCACCGGGGCCAGCCGTGGCTGGGAAGGAGGATCGCTCTCGGGCCCGGCGAGCAGGGAGCGACCGTCTGCGTGACCGGCCGGACCGAGGCTGGTGGTCAGCCGACGATTCCGCTCGACGGCACCGTGCAGGCGACGGCCGACCGAGGTGACAGCCATCGGCGGGCGCGGGATCGCGATCGCCTGCGACCACCGCGACGACGAGCAGACGAAGCAGGCCGCAGCTCAGGTGGCCGCTGACACCGGTCGGCTCGACGTGCTGGTGAACAACGTCTGGGCGGCTACGAGTTCTTCTGGGACGGCACGAAATTCTGGCTGCCGGCGACAAGCCTTACCGGCCCACCCCGCCTTGACGACCGATGAGCACCCCCACGACGGCTTCTGGTCCAGCTGGCCTCGGGCCTCGCCGCGGTCGGGCAATGGACCGATTGCAGGAACCTGCAACGAGTTCGACGGCTCATTCGACCGCTGACAGGTTGACGTCCGGCCCTCGGGCCCGCTGCAACAAGAACTTCGACGAGAACCGGACGATCCGCTTCCACGCGATCAAGTACAACGCCCAGAACAACGCCTTCTCCGACCCGTCCGAGTGGGAAAGCACCTCCACCGGCCCGGCCAACTGACCCACCCGCCGACGCAGTGGGTCCGAAGGAACCGCACACCCGGCGGCCTCCTTCGGACCCACCCCGTTCTCCACCGATTCCGGCACGGTATGGACGACCATCACCACCGCCCCCGGTCGCCGTGGGCAGAAAATGGCCGAGCCGGCGCGGCTGCGAATGCTAGCGTCGCGGAGATGTCGAGCCCACTGATTGGCAGAGCCCTCGTGGTGGTCGGCGCCGGGATCGTCGGCGCGTCGGTGGCCTATCACGCCGCCCGGGCGGGCGCAGCCGTGACCCTTGTCGACGCCGGGCGACCGGGCGGCGGGGTGACGGCCGATTCCTTCGCCTGGGTCGGATCGTTCGGGGTACTCAACAGTCCCGCCGCAGGTCCCGCCGCCGCCGGCCTGCGGATCGGTGCGACCGACGAATACCGTCGGCTCGAGGCGGAACTGCCGGGGCTTCCCGTGGCCTGGACCGGATCTCTGTCGTGGCGGGCGGGAGAGAGCGCGCCGGAAGTCCGTCCTGGACAGGAGATCGTCGACGCGGCCACCGCGGCGGCGCTCGAGCCCAACCTGCGGCAGCCGCCGGACTGGGCCGTCTGGGCGCCTGGCGACGCCGCCGTCGATTCGGTGGGCGTGACCGAGCGGCTGATCGCGGGCGCCCGAGACCACGGCGCACAAATACACCCGGATACCCCGGTCACCGCCGTACGACGAGACGCGGAAGGCCGCGTCGCCGGAGTCGAGACGCCCGCAGGACCTCTTCCTGCAGCGACCGTGGTCCTCGCAGCGGGTGCGGCAACCGCCGCGCTGGGCGCGCCGCTGGGTGTAAGCGTCCCCGTCGACCCGTCGCCGGCCACGCTCTTCCGATTCCACGCCCCGGCCGGGCTGGTCCGCACGCTGGTCAACACTCAGGACTTCGATCTTCGGCAGGTCGCCGAGGACCGGATCATCGCCGCCGCGGATTCTCCGGAACACACCCTGGCCGCCATCCGATCAACCTTCCGCGGCGCTGAGAGCGTCGAGCTGCTCAGCTCCCGGGTCGGCCGGCGCCCCATGCCGGCCGACGGCGAGCCGATCATCGGCCCCGTGGCCGAGGTTCCCGGCCTGTACCTGGCGGTGATGCACGCGGCAATCGCGCTGGCTCCGACCGCGGGCCGGCTGATCGCGCAAGAGCTGGTCAACGGCAGCACCGAGCCGGCGCTGACACGCTGCCGCCTCGACCGCTTCTAGCCCCGACAACGACCCGGAGGGGTCACGGTGGTTAATGTCTAGTGAATTAACCAACTATCGAGTATTGACCGCTTCTCAGCTCAGGTTAATGCTTTCACCATGAGGAGGGAAGGGCGTACGACGCTTCGCGAGGTGGCGGAGGCTGCCGGGGTTTCGGTGGCTACGTGTTCGTACGTGCTGAGCGGGCGGGCGGGTCGGACGACCCCGTTGCCGGAGCCGACCCGGCGGCGGGTCGAGGAGGCCGCGCAGAAGCTCGGGTACAAAGGGAACACCGCCGCCCGGAGCCTGCGCCGGCAGCGGTCGGAGTTGATCGCGCTGGTGTACGCGCCGCCGGTCGGGCCCTGGCTGGACCGCCTGACGATGCAGTGCGAGGACATCGCGGCCGCGCACGGCTACTCCGTCATCGGAGTCCCCGTACGGCGTCTCGATCGGGCCGCCCAGTCGCTGCGGGTCATCACCCGCGGGCACGTGGACGGCGCCATCTTCGCGCCCGGTCTCAGCGACGACATGGAACTCACCGCCGCCCGGCGATCCACGCGGGCGTTGATGGCCTTCAGCGACCACCTGGACCTCGAGGGCGTGGACGTCGTCCGCAACAACGTCCGTCAAGCGGTGGCCGACGCCACCGCGTACCTGCTGGGTTCAGGCCGGGAGCGGATCGCGTTCCTGTCCCACGCCACCCCGCACGACGACCGGTACGCCGGGTACGCCGACGCCCTGCGCGCGCACGGGCTCGACGCCGACCCGGAGCTCGTCCGGATCGGGGCGGCCTCGCGGGAGGAGGCGGTCGTCGTGGTCCGCGACCTGCTCAGCTCGCCGAACCCGCCGGACGCGATCGTCTCGGAGTCGGACCGGGGCGCGTTCGCCGCACTGCAGGCGGCGGTCGACCGCGGCTTCAAGGTGCCGGACGACCTGGCCGTGATCGGCACCGGCAACACCCTGGAAGCGACCTACTCGTCGCCGCCGCTGACCAGCGTCGGCATGTACCAACTCGATTTCACCGAAATGGTCGAGGCACTGTTCGCGCGGATCGACGACCCCACACGGCCGGCTCGGGAGCTGTCCATGCCCTGGGTGCTGAACCATCGCGACTCCGCCTGACCACCGCGAGAGCCGGCGCCTCGCCGCCCCCACCGCAGTCCGCCGTACCCGAAAGGTTCCGTCATGCCATCTCTCGACCGCCGCTCGTTCCTCCAACTCGGGCTCGGTGCCACCGTCCTCGGCGCGGTCGGCACCGGCTGCTCGCCGGCCACGCCGGCGGCGCAAAAGCAGGACGCTCGGACGTTCACCATCTACTGGAACGCCGGCCATGGCTACCAGGTCTACAAGGACGTGATCGACCAGTTCGGCAAGGATCACGACCTGGAGATGAACTGGCAGAAGTTCCAGTGGCCGGACCTGACCACCAAGCTGACCGCGGACTTCCGGTCGGGCAACGTGCCGGACCTGGTCGAGGAGGTGAGCGCCGGCACCGGGACGCAGTACGGGCTGGCCGGCAACGTGCTCGCGCTGGACGAGTTCGCCACCGCGGACCAGGCGTTCGGCTTCCCCGGCGACTTCATCGACCAGGCCGTCGTCGCCCGGCAGTACGAGGGCACGACGTACTCGATCCCGCTGCACCTGACCGCGAACGGGCTCGTCTTCTACAACAAGGAGATGATCGACAAGCCGCCGGCGACGTGGGACGAGTTCCTCGACCTCGCCCGGTCGACCACCAAGGACAAGGTCAGCGGTACGGCGCTCAACTCGGACGCCAGCTACGCGGCCCCGTTCTACAGCCAGCAGAACGTCGACTTCAGCCAGGTCGGCGCGAAGCAGTTCATGGTCCCGCAGGACGGTGCCCGGAAGGCGCTGCAGTTCATGCAGGATTTGATCTTCACCCACAAGGCCTCCCCCGCGCCGGTGGCGACGACGGACTACTCCGGTCCGCAGAAGCTGTTCTCGGCCGAGCGGGCGGCGATGTTCGTGTCCGGACCGTGGGACATCGGCCCGATCCGGCAGGGCAGCCCGGACATCGATCTCGGTCTCGCGGTCCCGCTGACCGGGGCGGTACAGGCCTCGTCGATGGCCGGCTCCGGCCTGATGATCCCGGCGAAGGCGAAGGATCCCGAGCTGTCGTGGGAGCTGATCACCAGGCTGACCGCGGTGAAGACCGAACTGGCCGCCACCAAGGAGTCGGGGATGTCGATGCCGCGCAAGAGTTGGGCCGCGGACCCGGCCGTCGCCGCCGACCCGAACCTGGGCACGATCGCCAAGGCCCTCGCGGTGGTCGCCGACCAGGACGTCGCGCTGGCGGCGAGCGGCAAGGCCGCGCAGATCACCGAGCTGTGGAAGAAGGCCTACCAGCAGATGATCATCCAGCACGCTCCGGTCGAGCAGACGCTGGCCGACTTCCGCAAGCAGGCCGGGGCCGCGCTGTGATCCGTCGGCGTCAAGCGGCGACCGCTTGGCTGTTCCTCACGCCGGCGGTGCTGTTCTTCACCCTGTTGTTCTTCCTCCCGATCGGCAACCAACTGCTGACCGGACTGTACGACGCGGACGGCGTCTCGTTCGTCGGGCTCGGCAACTTCAGCCGGGCCCTGAGCGACCCGGAGGTCGTGCACTCGTTCCTGATCACCCTGCTGTACGCCGCGGGCACGCTGATCGTCGGTACGGCGGTGGGCCTCGGACTGGCCGTGATCCTCAACCAGGCGCTGCCGGGGCGCACGCTGTTCCGCTCGCTGCTGCTGATCCCGTACCTGACGTCGGTCTCGATCGTCGGCCTGCTGTGGCGCAACATCCTGGATCCGCAGGTCGGCATCCTCAACCGGCTGCTCGAGTCCCTCGGCCTGCCCGGTCAGACGTGGCTGAGCACGCATCCGCTGGCAACGATCGTCGGCATCACGGTCTGGTCCGGCGCGGGCTACACGATGGTGCTGTTCCTGGCCGGCCTGCAAGGGATCCCCGGCCTGTACTACGAGGCCGCGCGGATCGACGGTGCCGGGCCGTGGCGCCGGTTCTTCGCGATCACCCTGCCGCTGCTCGCGCCGACGACGCTGTTCGTGTCGATCATCGGGTTGATCAGCACGTTGCAGCAGTTCGCGCTGCCGTACATCGTGACCGGGGGCGGCCCCGGCAACGCGACCTCGCTCTACGCCCATCGACTGTTCATCGTCGCGTTCAACGACAACGACTTCGGGTACGCGTCCGCACTCTCGGTCCTGCTGCTGATCGTCGTCCTGGTCCTGTCGCTGGCGCAGTTGCGGATCGGAGACCGGGCCAATGCGTGAGCGACTCTTCCCGGGCGACCGGTTGGCGGCGTACGTCGTCCTGGGCGCGCTCGGCCTGGTCACCGTGCTGCCGCTGCTCTACATGATCGTGCTGGCGCTGCAGAGCGACGCCGAGGTGCAGTCGGGTGATCCGGTGCTGTGGCCGGCCGAACTGCAGTGGAGCAACTTCACCCGGTTGTTCGAGGCGGCGCCGTTCGGGCGGTTCTTCGTGAACAGCTTCGTGATGGCCGGCGCGATCACGGTCGCCCACCTGATCTTCGACCCGCTCGTCGGCTACGTGTTCGCGAAGATGGACTTCCCCGGCAAGCGGATCGCGTTCGTCGCGGTGCTGTCCACGCTGATGGTGCCGTTCTTCGTCCGGATGCTGCCGATCTACGCGATCTTCGCCAACCTCGGCTGGATCGACAGCTACCAGGGGCTGATCGTGCCGTTCCTAATGGACGCCTACGGCATCTTCCTGATGCGGCAGTTCATCAAGCCGCTGCCGGACGAGCTGATCGAGGCAGCCCGGGTGGACGGCGCCGGCGAGTTCCGGATCTACCTGCGGGTGATCCTGCCGCAGTGCAAACCGGCGATGGCGGTGCTCGGCCTGTTCACCTTCGTCTTCCAGTGGAACGAGTTCCTCTGGCCGTTGATCGCGACCAGCCGGACGGAGATGCGCACCCTGCCGATCGGGCTGACGCTGTTCAACCAGGAGTACTTCACCCAGTGGAACCTGACCGCCGCCGGCGCACTGCTGCTGTTCGTCCCGACCGCGTTGTTCTTCGTGATCACCCAGAAATTCCTGGTCGAGGGCATCGCGCTCTCCGGCCTCAAGTGAGGATTGTTGATGCGCCCCAATGTGATCGTCTTCTTCACCGACCAGCAGCGCTCCGACACCGTCGGCGCGGCCGGCAGTCCACTCGGTCTGACCCCCAACCTCGACCTGATGGCCCGTCACGGCACGATGTTCGAGTCCGCGTGCACCACGAATCCCGTCTGCGCACCGGCCCGGGCCGCACTGCAGACGGGCATGTACCCGACCAATACCACCGTCTTCCGCAACAACGTGCCGCTGCCCACGGACGCCCCGACACTGGGCCGCCTCTTCGGCGCTGCCGGCTACCAGACCGGCTACATCGGCAAGTGGCACCTCGGCACCCAGGACCCTGTCCCGGTGGAGGAGCAGGGCGGGTACGACTTCTGGCTGGGCGCGAACCTGCTCGAGTTCACCTCGGACGCGTACCGGACGGTCGTGTACGACCGGGACGGCGAGCCCGTCCGGCTTCCCGGCTACCGGCCGGACGCCCTCACCGACGCGGCGATCCGCTTCGTCGCCAGAGCCTCGGGCGACGACCGCCCGTTCATGCTGTTCCTGTCGCTGATCGAGCCGCACCACCAGAACGAGCACGACGACTACCCGGCCCCCGAGGTCTACCGCGACACCTACAACGGCGCCTGGCTGCCACCGGACCTGGCCACCCTCCCGGGGACGGCGCACCAGCACGCCGCCGGGTACTACGGCCAGATCAAGCGGGTCGACGAGTGCCTTGGCCGGCTCCGCGATGCCCTGATCAGCTTGGACCTGCTCGACGACACCCTGGTCGTCTACACCTCCGACCACGGCTCGCACTTCAAAACCCGCAACAACGAGTACAAGCGTTCGCCGCATGACGGGTCGGTCAGGGTCCCGCTGGTCGTGGAGGGCCCTGGCTACCGCGGTGGTACTCGCGTCGGCGTACCCGTCAGCACGGTGGACGTAGTCCCGACGGTGCTCGACGCGGCCGGGATCGAGTTGCCCGAGCACCTGGACGGCGTACCGCTCCGGGAGCGCACGACGAGTGCCGGCGTGCTGATCCAGATCAGCGAGTCGGAGGTCGGCCGTGCACTCCGGACGGGCCGGTGGAAGTACTACGTGCACGCGCCGGACGCGGGCGACGTCCCCGGAACCGACCGCTACACCGAGCGGGCGCTGTACGACCTCCAGGCCGACCCGTACGAGTTGGACAACCTGGTCGACAGCGCCAACCACCAGGAGATCGCGGCCGAACTGCGGGCCGCCCTGATCGCCGAGATCGCACGCATCGAGCGGCAGACCGTCACGATCGACGCCTACCCCGGCATTCGCGACCGCGGGCGGTTCCCCGAGACCACCGTCCGGCGGCTGAAGCTGGACGGTCGCCGGCTGGAGTGAACTACTCCGCCAGGACTCAGGGCATCCCTGAGTCCTACGCCGGCTGCGGTACAGGAAGTGCCGTCGACTGCCCGACGCGGCGGACAGGTGGTTTTCGCGACGCTGTTGACACATCGATCGCGACAGGAGAAACCACCATGAATGCCTTGCTCTTCAGGGAAAACAAGCTGGCCGACTGGCTCGGGCGGCGAAGTGTCGACATCCTCCGGGTCAGCCTGGGGCTGATCTTCCTGGGCTTCGGCGTCCTCAAGTTCTTCCCGGGTGCGAGCCCGGCGGAGGCGCTGGTGATGCGGACGCTCGACACGCTCACGCTCGGCATCGTCGAAGGACGGAACGCCGTCCTGCTGACGGCGCTGATGGAGTGCTTCATCGGGCTGACGCTGGTCACCGGCAAGTTCCTGCGGACCGGGCTGCTGGTGCTCGGGCTTTCGCTGGTCGGGATCATGTCGCCGCTGGTGCTGTTCTTCGGCGACCTGTTCCCGGGGACGCCGACGCTGGAAGCGCAGTACGTGCTGAAGGACATCGTGCTGGCGGCCGCCGGCCTGGTGATCGCGGCGAAGGCCCTGGCCGCGTCACCACTGCGGCTGCGGGCGTGAGGGTTGGCCATGTGGAGATGGCCCCGGGCGGGCTCAGTTGCCTCGGTCCGGGGCCATCCGGCGCCTCTGCCGTCTACGACGCGGCAGGGGCATTCGCCGGTTCCGGGAGTCCGCCTCGAAGCTCGCGATCGCGGAGGCGCTGACCGCGGCCGGGTCGGGCGCCGGCGCGGAGGCGACGAAGGCCGGCAGCGGCCTGCGGGCCGCGTTCGGCACGCTCCTCACGCGCGCCCAGGACGCCGGCGCCGTACGGCGTGACGCCGGGCCGGCCGAGGTATACGCGCTACTGATCGGCGCCTCCCCGGGGCGCGACCTCGCTCGCGCTCGAGCCGGATGTCCGCGACCGGATGCTCGCGCTCGTCTACGACGGCCTGCGTCCGTGAGGCAGCGCTGGCAGAACTGGTCCCGCAGACGCCGAGTCCTGATCGGTCTCGCACTCGCCTTCGTCGTGCTCGTGCCGCTTCCGCTCGGCGCGTACGCCGGGTCGCTGCAGGTCCGGTACGCCGGTGACCCGGCCGCCGAGGCGCAAACCCGGAACAACGACGCCCTGTGGCTCGGCCATGCCTGGGTGGACGGGCGGAAGACCGAGGCCGACGTGACCGCGCTGGCCCGACAGCTCGAAGACACTGGCATCCGGGACCTGTACGTCCACGCCGGCCCGCTGGAGCACGACGGAACGTTGCCAATCGCAACGGTGTCGCCGAAGGCGCGGTGGTTCACGTCGGCGATGCGGGCCGCGGCTCCCGGCGTCCGCGTGCAGGCCTGGCTCGGCAACCTCGTGCAACCCGGCAAGAACCCGGGCCTGGACCTGGACGACGCCGCCGTGCGGACCCGGGTCGTGGCGTCCGCGGCCGCCGTCCTCGATCAGGGCTTCCAGGGCATCCACTTCGACTTCGAGCCGGTGCATTCCGGGTCGACCGGATTCCTCGCCGTACTCGACGAAACGCATGTGCTGACCGACCGGCACGGCGTACCGCTGTCGGTTGCGGCAGCTCAATTGGAGCCGCTCCGGCGAATCAATGCCCTGCCGTTGGCACTCACCGGCGAGGGCAAGTGGTGGTCTCAGAACTATTTCGCCGAGGTTGCCCGCCGGGTCGAGCGAATCGCCGTGATGTCGTACGACACCGCGATGCCGCTGGAGTCCTTGTACGGCGGCTATGTCGCCCAGCAGACCGCACTGTCGCTGGCGGCGACGCCGGCGTCGACCGACCTCCTGATGGGCCTGCCCGCCTACTGGGAGAGCAACCCCTCCCACTGGGTCACGCGGAGACCGTCGCGGCGGCCGTCCGCGGCGCCCGCCTCGCTCTGGGCACTTCGGACCGGCAGAACTTCGGTCTGGCCGTGTACGTCGACTTCACCGCCACAGCCGCCGACTGGGCGGCGTACCGCGACGGCTGGTGCGTATCTCCCTAGCTGACGGATAAATCTACTGTTACCGTCAGCATATGGAGTTTCCCCTACTCGGCACCGAGCCGCTCGCGGTCGAGTTCGCGAACACCTGGTACGACGACGGCGCGGTTGACTACCTGGCGACGCCGGAGCTCGTCCGCGGCTGGTTCCAGGCGTACGGCGACGCCCACGACGCCGGCGTGCACCGAGTGCCGACGAGGGACGCCGGCCGGGTCCGCGAGTTGCGCGGCCACGTCCACCGCCTGCTGGCGGCGGTCGCCGACGGCCGGCACCCGGGCCCCGATCCGATCGCGGCCGTCAACGACTGTGCCGCACTGGCGTACTCCTCGGTGCGGCTGACGTGGCCGTCAGGCGGGCGCCCGTCGGCGTCGACGGACTCGGCGACCTCGGGGACGACCCGCCTCCTGGCAGCACTCGCGAGCGAAGCGATCGAGTTGGCCGCCGGGGATGACCGGATCGGCCGGTGCGAAGGGCCCGGCTGCCGGATGTTGTTCGTGCGGACGCACGGACGACGGCGGTTCTGCCACGCCTCCTGCAGCCAGCGCGGACGCCAGGCCCGCTACTACCGGAAGACGCATTGAATCGTTTTCACCGTCAGAGGGGATCATCATGACCTACCGGTTCCGCCGGCTCACCCGGGACGACTTCGGCCTGCTCGCCGAGTGGCTGGCCCACCCGCACGTGGCACGCTGGTGGAACCACGAGACCAGCCCGGAGGCGGTCGAGCGGGACTTCGGCACGAGCGCGGACCGGCGTGAGCCGTCCGAGGACTGGCTCGTCCACCTCGACGACGAGCCGGTCGGGCTGATCCAGCGCTGCCGGCTGGCCGACTACCCGGAGTACCTGACCGAGTTCGAGAAGCTCACCGAGGTCCCCGCGGGCGCGCTCACCGTCGACTACCTGGTCGGTGAAGCCAGTCGGACCGGCCGAGGCATCGGCACCGGGATGATCGCGGCCATGGTCGCCGACAGCTGGACGGCGTACCCCGACGCCGAGGCCGTCATCGTCGCGGTCGTGGCGGGCAATCGGCTGTCGTGGCGGGCGCTGGAGCGTGCCGGGTTCCGGCGGGTCGCCGAAGGGCCGATGGAGCCGGACAACCCCATCGACGACCCACTCCACTACGTCTACCGCGTCGACCGCCCGAGCTGACGCGGCGAGCCTCAGCGAGCCCGCTCGACCCGGCCTTCGTCCCAGACCGGTTCGTTCGACTCGTACACGGAACCGTCGGCGCCGAACACGAGGTACCGGTCGAACCCACGGGCGAACCAGCGGTCGTGCGTGACCGCGAGCACCGTCCCGTCGAAGGAGTCGAGCCCCTCCTCCAGAGCCTCCGCCGACTCCACGTCGAGGTTGTCGGTCGGCTCGTCGAGCAGCAGCAGCGTGGCCCCCGACAGCTCGAGCATGAGGATCTGGAAACGGGCCTGCTGACCACCGGACAGGCTGTCGAACGTCTGCTCGGCCGCGTGCGCCAGCTCGTACCGGTCCAGTTTCCGCGAGGCCAGCTCGCGGCCCATGCCCTCCCGGTGCTCGTCACCGCGGTGCAGGATTTCCAGCAGAGTCCGGCCCACCAACTCCGGGTGCTCGTGCGTCTGCGCGAACCATCCGGGCCGGACCCGGGCACCCAGCTTCGCGTTGCCGCTGTGCGCCACCGGAGCGATCTGTACGTCGCCGACCGGCCGGTGCTCGACATCCGGATCGGAGCCGCCGTTGGCCAGCAGTCGCAGGAAGTGCGACTTGCCGGACCCGTTGGACCCCAGCACGGCCACGCGTTCGCCGTACCAGACCTCGAGGTCGAAGGGCTTCATCAGACCGGTCAGCTCGAGGCTCGTGCAGACCACCGCACGCTTGCCGGTACGGCCGCCGGTCAGCCGCATGCTGACCTTCTGCTCGCGCGGGATCGCCTGCGGCGGCCCGGCCTCCTCGAACTTGCGCAGCCGGGTCTGCGCGGCCCGGTACCGGGACGCCATGTCGGAGTTGTACGCCGCCTTCTGCTTGTACATCAGCATCTGCGCACGAAGCTTCGCGTGCTCCTCGTCCCAGCGCTTGCGCAGTTCCTCGAACCGCTCGAACCGGTGCTGCCGGGCCTCGTGGTAGGTCCTGAAGCCGCCGCCGTGCGTCCACACGGTGTTGCCGGCGGCACCGAGCTCGACGGTGACGATCCGGGTCGCGGTATTGGCCAGCAACTCACGGTCGTGGCTGATGTAGAGCACGGTCTTGTCGGTGGCCCGGAGCTGCTCCTCCAGCCAGCGCTTCCCCGGTACGTCGAGATAGTTGTCCGGCTCGTCGAGCATCAGGACCTCGTCGGGTCCGCGCAGGAGGGCCTCCAGGACCAGGCGCTTCTGCTCACCGCCGGACAGCGTCTTCACCTCCCGCCAGCGGCAGCGGTCGAACGGGATGCCGAGGGCGGCTGTCGTACACACGTCCCAGAGGACTTCGGCGTCGTACCCGCCGACCTCACCCCAGTCGGCGACGGCCTGGGCGTACCTGAGCTGGGTCTTCTCGTCGTCGGCCTCTATCATCGCCAGCTCGGCCTGGTCCAGCTTGGCCGCGGCGGTTCGGATGGCCTCCGGCGCGACCGACAGCAGCAGGTCCCGCACGGTCGACGAGTCCCGCACCGAGCCGACGAACTGCCGCATCACGCCGAGCCCGCCGGACCGCGAGATGCTGCCGCTGTGCGGTTTCAGGTCCCCGGCGATGATCCTGGTCAGCGTGGTCTTGCCGGACCCGTTCGCTCCGACCAGCGCGACCTTGGCTCCGTCGCCGACCCGTAACGTGACGTCGTCCAGCAACACCCGCCCGTCCGGCAACTCGAAGCCGACCCCACCGACATCTACGTGACCCATCGCACCAGTCTGACAACCCGACCCCAACCAGGCGAGCGGATATCGCCACCGGGCCGAACCGGCGGGTCGCTGTCAGGCGTCACCTGGAGTCGCGGGCGCTCTCACCGGGGCCGTGCTCGCCGCGCGCCGGGCCGGCGGACGGGCCGCGGTGATACCGCTGCGCGGGCTGCGCCGCGTCCGCCTCCGGCTGCGGGTGCGCCCCGGCGCCTGGTGCTGTGATGGCACTCGCCGGCGTCTGCTCAGCCTGCAACCGAACGCCGAACTGCTGCCAGTCATGCTCTCTCCGCCCGGCTTGGTCATGTCCGGCGCCCTCCTGCTGCTGCGTCAGGTGCACAGTCGGCGCGAACTGCGGACGCGGCGGGAACTGCTGAGCAGATGGTTGAGGGATGGGTGGCTGATGCCCGGGGTGAGTCGGCTGCTGGAGCTCTGGGCCGGTTGCCTGGCGGGTCGATGCCGGGGCGCCGCGTTGTTCAGCGAAGCGCCGGTGTTCGGCGAGCTTCGGAGCGGCCAGCTGCTGCAGCCGGCCGAGCAGCCGGCGGCCTTCGTCGGAAGCCATCAACGGCATCGCCTTGAAGTGGTCCTTGATCGGCCGGTCGGCGAGCGCGGCGAGCCGGTTCCACCCGCGGTGGAAGTGATTCACCTCCCGGTCGGTCCACGGCCGGTTCCGCTCCGCCTCGATCGCTGCGCGGCTCGAGCCCGGCGGGTGCCGCCACAGACCGTTCTTCCGCTCGTTGGTGAAGACCGGCTCGGCCTCTCCGCGCCGGTACACGTGCACGGCGTCGGCGAGCCGGTGTGCCTCGATCGCCTCCGCGGTGCCCAGCATGTCCCGGTAGATCTGGTCGTGCTGCCCCGCGCCGATCCAGCGTCCGTACCCCGACTCCTGCCGGCCGTCGACGAAGCGCTCCATGATCCCGAGCTGGCTCTGCGCCTCGTGCACCGCCGCGAACGCGACCTCGACGCGGTACCCCTTGTCCTGGAACTGCTTCATCAGGTCGAGGTCGTACTGGCCGGAGATCGGGAACGGCACGACCACGTCCAGCTGCCGCGCCTGCACGTCCTGGAGGGCCCAGCCGCGCCAGATCGCCGCGTCCTGGCCGTAGACGGCGGCCGCGGTGTAGTCGTTCTCGAGCGCCCCGCTCGCGTAGCCGGGGTGCTTGTCGAGCAACTCGTCGTGGTCGAGGACGTACGCGGTCTTCATCCCGAGGCGCTCGATCGCCGCCGCCTGCATGGTGGTCTTCCCAGCGCCGGGCTGGCCCGCGATGAACAGGACCGTGGGCCGCCGCAGCATCGGCCGGCGGTGCTTGAGGATCCCACGGCGGATCCGCCGCAGGTACACGTCCTGCAGTTGCTCGTTCGGCAGCCTGCTCACGACAGCCCGGCGCGGACCCGGGCCAGCAGCTCCGGGAACTCGGCGTTGATCCTCGCGATCCCGGCCTTGTCGTCGGGTGACAGCGTGCGGCGGAGCTCCTCGTAGCCGTCGGACTCGTCCGCGAGCCGGTCGGCCTCGGCGTCGTCACCGGCGGCCTCGGCCGCGCCGATGCGAGCGCTGTACGCCGCGATCACCGCGCCGATCCGCCGGCGCGCCGACTCGAACGCGCGCTCGTCGTCGAGCGACCAGCGCGGACCCGGTTGTGCGTTCTGGTTCCCCGTGTCGGTCATGACGTGGCGGATTCTACCGGCCGGAGGTCACCAGCCCTCGAGGGCGTTCAGGTAGGTGCTGCCGGTGGGGCGGGTGCTTCCGATCATGAAGAGCTTGAGTGGGGCGGCGTACAGGCCGTACGTGCGGGAGCCGGTGAAGAAACCGGGGGTGTCGCAGCCGTCGTACTGCACCCAGATCTCCTTGACGCCGGCGGAGGTGTCGAAGCGCAGCACGATCGCTTCCTTCGCCTGCGCGAGCTGCGGGGTGCACTTGAACACCGGAAGGTCCGGGTTCCGCTCCGGCAGCACCTTGATCGCATCGACCACCTGCTGCGCGATGCCGGCGTTGAGGCTGTGCTGGCCTAGCAGCATGGGTGCGTCCGGGGTGAGCCGGTAGCGGCAGGCCTCCAGCCCGAACACCTGGGTCTCCAGGTCCAGCCCGGTCCCACGAGGTACGGCGCTCGCTCCGCCGGGTGACTGGATCACGTGATCGGCCGGGCAGGCCGGCCCGGACTCCGTCTGTGGGGGCACCAGACCTGGCGACGTCCGGCCCGATCCGGTTCCGGAACTGCCCTGCTCCGCGCTGCTGTCGCTGGTGCTCGAGGCGATCGGCGACGGGTCACCGATCGCGTTCCAGACACCTCCGATCGCGGCCGCCACCACCACCGCGGCCGCGGCCATCGTCATGCCCTGGCGGCGTTTGCGGACCCGCCGGCGCGCCTCGGCCGCCAGCGCACTGCCGCGCGGCCCGGCGGCCGCGGCGGCCCGGCGCTGGAACGCGTCGGCGATCTTGGGGCCGAGCTCCTGCTCAGGCTCGTGCTCAGGCATCCTCGGCTCCTTCCTTGCTCAGCGTGGTCTTCAGTGCGGCCAGTGCCCGGTGGACGTGGGACCGGGCGGTCGCCTCGGCGCAGTGCAGCAGTTCAGCGATCTCGGCGTACGAGAGCTCCTCGTAGAAGCGCAGTACGACGGCTGCCCGCTGCTTGTCGGGCAGCGTCGCGCAGAGCGCCCAGACCGCGTCGGACTCCGCCCTGTCCACGGCACCGTCGGGTGCCGGCGGCCCGCTCCGGACCGGGTCGGCGATCGGTGCCTCCCGGCGGCGGAAGCGGCGCCACCAGGAGATGTGCGCGTTCACCACCATCCGTTTCACGTACGCCTCGGGGTCGTCGGCGCGGCTCACCCTTCCCCAGCGGGCACAGGCGGTCGTCAGGGCGTCCTGCACCGCGTCCTCGGCCAGGTTCCTGTCCCCGGTCAGGACGTAGGCGAAGCGCAGCAGCGCGTCCGCCCTCTCGGTCACCCAGAGCTCGAAGTCCAGCTGACCCGTCCGTGCCTCTGCTGCCGCCAAGGCTGCCTCCATACCCTCAGGACGGCGACGGACCCGCGTTCGTTGCACGCAGGACCCGGAACCCCTTCGCGCTGCCGATCCGCGTGCAGGGGTAGCCCTGCTCGGTCATCCAGCGCTGCAACGAGTCGCCGCCCAGGTTCTTGCCGACGACGAACCATGCCACGCCGCCGGGGGCAAGACGGGGCAGCCAGTGCAGCAGCATCTTGTGCAGCTCGGGCTTGCCGATGTGGATCGCCGGGTTCGACCACAGCTGGTCGAAGCGCATCACCTCCGGTACGCCCTCCGGCAGCACCGGATGCACCCGGTCGGCCACACCGGCCCTCCGGGCGTTCTCCGCGGTCAGCTCCAGCGCCCGGGTGTTCACGTCGACCGCCCACACCTCGGCCTTCGGCGCCTCCACCGCGAGGGCACACGCGATCGGCCCGTAGCCGGTCCCGAGGTCGAGGAATGTGCCCGGCCCGGTCGGCGGTTCCACCTCGCGCAGCAGGACCGCCGTACCGATGTCCAGGCGGTCGCGGGAGAACACCCCGGTGGCCGTCGTGAAGGTGTACTCGCGTCGCCAGATCCGCGCCTCGACAGTACGGCGTACGTCGGCCGAACCGGGCTCCGCCGAGAAGTAGTGGTCAGCCACGCTGGTGCACCTCTCCCCTGACCTGACGGGCCTGCAGCGCCCGCGCGGCCAACTCGTCGTCGGCCGGGTAGCGCACTTCCTCCAGTGTGAGGCCGTGGGCGGGCAGAACCGACACGGCCGAGTCCCGCACCTTCCCAGCCAGTACGGCGGCCGGCCAGTCGACCTCACGCCGTCCGTCACCCACGGGGATCAGTGCGCCTACGAGCGCCCGGACCATCGAGTGGCAGAAGGCATCCGCGACGACCGTGCCTTCGAGCTGTCCGACGCCGGTCCGCTGCCAGGAGTACTCCAGGAGTGCCCGGACCGTGCTGGCGCCCTCGCGCTTCTTGCAGAAGGCAGCGAAGTCGTGTTCGCCGAGCAGGCCTGCGGCCGCGGCGTTCATGCGGTCCACGTCCAGCGGGCGGCCCACGCGCAGTACGTGCCCACGCCGCAGCGGGTCCCAGCCTGCGGGGTCGTCGCACAGCCGGTACACGTAGCGGCGGGCCAGAGCGGAGAAACGGGCGTCAAAGCCCGCTGGAGCCTCGCTGACGGCCGTGACGGCTACGTCCGCGGGTAGGACGCCATTCAGGCTCCTGAGGAGCCTCAGCGGCTCCACAGCGCCTTCGAGGTCCACGTGAGTGACCTGGCTACGGGCATGCACGCCGGTGTCCGTCCGGCCGGCGCAGGTGACCCTCGGCGGCTCCGGCAACCGCAGGACGACGCGGAGGGTCTCCTCCAGCACGCCCTGCACGGTCCGGAGGCCTTCCTGACGGGCCCAGCCGTGGAAGGCCGTCCCGTCGTACCTGAGGTCTATCCGCCAACGCCCAGTACCGTCGAACACAGTGCAATCTAACGCAACAGCGCCCCCTCACCGTGAAGTGAGGGGGCGCCGCCGGACCAACCGGTGTTACTTGTCGTCGTCCTCGGTCTCGCCGGCCTTGGTGAAGCCGGCGGCCTCGGCGTCCGCCTCCGTCTTGAACCAGACCTCGGCCTCGGTCTGGTCGTACCACGGCGAGTCGGCGGTGTGGTACTTCATCGAGTTCTCGTTGCCCTTGATCACGAAGCCGTCCGGCGCGCTGCCGTCGGCGTTCGGGGGGGCGGAACCCTCGTACTTGCCCGCGACAACGTCCTCGGTCTTCTCGTCCTGGACGTCCTCGGCCTTGTCCTCGGCGACAGCCTTCTTCGCCGCGGCCTTCTTGGCCGGAGCCTTCTTCGCGGCCTTCTTCGGCGAGTCGGCGAGTGCCTCGACCAGCTCGATCTTCACCATCGGCGCGTTGTCGCCCTTGCGCGGGCCGAGCTTGGTGATCCGGGTGTAGCCGCCCGGGCGGTCGGCGTACCGCTCGCCGATCTCGGTGAAGAGCACGTGCACGACGCTCTTGTCCTTGATCCGCTTCATCACCTGGCGGCGCGAGTTCAGGTCACCACGCTTCGCCTTGGTGATCATCTGCTCCGCCAGCGGCTGCAGGCGCTTGGCCTTGGCCGCGGTGGTGGTGATGGCGCCGTGCTCGAACAGCGACGTCGCGAGGTTGCTGAGGATCAGCTTCTCGTGCGCCGGGCTGCCGCCCAGCCGGGCACCCTTGGTGGGGGTAGGCATCTCTTGACTCCAGGAATCTCAGGCCGCTCGGCCCGGGGGTGGTTGACTCAGTACTGCTCGGTCTCGGCGAAGCTCTCGTCCTCGTCGTCCGACTCGGTGCCGTAGGCCTCGGCGGCCGCGCGCAGGTCGAAGCCAGGAGGCGAGTCCTTGAGCGACAGGCCCATCTCGGCCAGCTTCAGCTTGACCTCGTCGATCGACTTGGAGCCGAAGTTGCGGATGTCCAGCAGGTCCTGCTCGCTGCGCGAGATCAGCTCACCCACGGTGTGGATGCCCTCACGCTTGAGGCAGTTGTACGACCGGACGGTCAGCTGCAGGTCCTCGACCGGCAGGGCCAGGTCGGCGGCCATCTGCTCGTCCACCGGCGACGGGCCGATGTCGATGCCCTCGGCCTCGACGTTCAGCTCGCGGGCCAGGCCGAACAGCTCGACCAGCGTCTTGCCGGCCGACGCGACGGCGTCGCGGGGCAGCATCGACGGCTTGGTCTCGACGTCGACCACGAGGCGGTCGAAGTCGGTCCGCTGCTCGACACGGGTCGCCTCGACCTTGTAGGTGACCTTGAGCACCGGCGAGTAGATCGAGTCGACCGGCATCCGGCCGATCTCGGCGTCGGCGGACTTGTTCTGGATCGCCGAGACGTAGCCCCGGCCCCGCTCGACGACCAGCTCCATCTCGAGCCGGCCCTTCTCGTTCAGGGTGGCGATCTTCAGGTCCGGGTTGTGCACCTCGACACCGGCCGGCGGCGCGATGTCCGCGGCGGTGACGTCACCGGGGCCCTGCTTGCGCAGGTACATGGTGACCGGCTCGTCGTGCTCGGAGGAGACGACCAGGTCCTTCAGGTTCAGGATCAGCTGGGTGGCGTCTTCCTTGACCCCGGCAACGGTCGAGAACTCGTGCAGGACACCGTCGACCTTGATGCTGGTCACGGCGGCACCGGGGATGGAGGACAGCAGCGTGCGGCGGATCGAGTTGCCGAGGGTGTAGCCGAAGCCCGGCTCCAGCGGCTCGATCACGAACCGCGAGCGGTGCTCGCCGACGACCTCTTCGGTCAGGGTGGGGCGCTGTGCGATAAGCAACTTCGTGTTCCTTCTCTGTTCGCGACGACCACTATTTGAGGTCGCGAGGGATGAAGAACACCGATCCGGCCGGCGGCCGGGAGGCCACCGGCCGGAGCCGGGTCAGTTCTTCGAGTAGAGCTCGACGATCAGGTGCTCGGCGACCTGGGTGTCGATCTGCTGCCGGGTCGGCAGCTGGTGGACGAGGATGCGCAGCCGCTCGGGCAGCACCTCGAGCCAGGCCGGGACGACGCGCTCGGAGTGCGTCTCCCGGGCGATGATGAACGGGGTCGTCTCGACCGACTTCGCCTTGACATCGATGATGTCGTGGGCGGCCACCCGGTACGACGGGATGTTCACCTTGACGCCGTTCACGGTGAAGTGACCGTGCACGACGAGCTGACGGGCCTGCCGCCGGGTCCGGGCCAGGCCGGCGCGGTACACGACGTTGTCCAGCCGGGACTCCAGGATGATCAGCAGGTTGTCACCGGTCTTGCCGGAGCGCCGCGAGGCCTCCTCGTAGTACCGGCGGAACTGCTTCTCCAGGACGCCGTACGAGAAGCGGGCCTTCTGCTTCTCGCGCAGCTGGAGCAGGTACTCGCTCTCCTTCGGGCGGCCGCGGCCGTGCATACCCGGCGGGTACGGACGACGCTCGAACGCCTTGTCGCCACCGACGAGGTCGACCCCGAGACGGCGCGACTTCTTGGTCATGGGTCCGGTGTAACGGGCCATTGTGTGTGCTCCTCTCGGAAGGTCAGACCCGGCGCCGCTTGGGCGGGCGGCAGCCGTTGTGTGCGGTCGGGGTGACGTCCTGGATGGTGCCGACCTCGAGGCCGACGGCACCCAGCGAACGGATCGCGGTCTCACGGCCGGAGCCGGGACCCTTCACGAACACGTCGATCTTGCGCATGCCGTGCTCCATCGCGCGGCGCCCGGCGGCCTCGGCGGCCATCTGCGCGGCGAACGGGGTGGACTTGCGCGAACCCTTGAAGCCGACGGTGCCCGCGGAAGCCCACGAGATGACCGCGCCGGTCGGGTCGGTGATCGTCACGATCGTGTTGTTGAACGTGCTCTTGATGTGCGCGTGGCCGGCGGCCACGTTCTTCTTCTCCTTGCGGCGCACCTTCTTCGCGCCGGCCGCGGTGCGGCTCTTGGGAGGCATAGGTCAGTTGCTCCTGGGGTGGTCGACGGTCATCCGGGTCATCACTTCTTCTTCTTGCCGGCGATCGCCTTGCGACGACCCTTGCGGCTGCGGGCGTTGGTCCGCGTGCGCTGACCACGCACCGGCAGGCCGCTGCGGTGCCGGCGACCCTGGTACGACCCGATCTCGATCTTGCGGCGGATGTCCGCGGTCACCTCGCGACGGAGGTCACCTTCGATCTTGTAGTTGCCTTCGATCCAGTCCCGGAGCTTCACCAGCTCCTCGTCGCCCAGCTCGTGGACGCGCCTGTCACCGGAGATCCCGGTGGCTTCGAGCGTCTTCAGGGCGCGAGTACGTCCTACACCGAAGATGTAGGTGAGAGCGACCTCGATGCGCTTGTCGCGCGGCAGGTCGACCCCTACGAGGCGTGCCATGTGGCGGTGTTCCTTTCGTCGGCAGAGGTGTGGCGGCGCGCCGCGTCCCCGCCCGCCTCGGTGTCGCTGTGCTTCACCGGCAGGGCCCCGGCCTCTGTTCCGGGGGCGACGTCAGGCCGGGTTGCGGTGGCCTGACGAGCGTGCGCGCTGTGGTGCGAAAGTGCTGGTGCTGCTCGAGTGGGGCTGTCAGCCCTGCCGCTGCTTGTGCCGCGGGTTCTCGCAGATCACCATGACCCGGCCGTGACGGCGGATCACCTTGCACTTGTCGCAGATCTTCTTGACGCTCGGATTGACCTTCATCGAGCTTCTTTCTTCGACAGGTGTTGGTGGTGGTCTTACTTGTACCGGTAGACGATGCGACCCCGGGTGAGGTCGTACGGCGACAGCTCCACGACGACCCGGTCCTCGGGGAGGATCCGGATGTAGTGCTGCCTCATCTTGCCGCTGATGTGCGCGAGCACCTTGTGCCCGTTGGACAGCTCAACACGGAACATCGCGTTCGGCAGGGCCTCGACGATGGTGCCCTCGAGTTCGATGACTCCCTCTTTTTTGGGCATGTCCTCGCACTTCTGTAGACGACGTACTGAATGATGGTTCTGTCTCCTGGCGCCCTCCTGACGCGAGCGTCAGGCAGCCGCGGGCACGACGAGCCAGAGGCTACAAAGAGCCAAGGGAAGAGTCTACGCCACTCACCCAGGCGAAACCCAATCGAGACCCGGTCAGCCCGCGCGGGAGGCCTCCAGGATCTCCAGATGCTCGGCTCCCCAGGCATCCAGCGGCGCCAGCGCCACGTTGAGTGACTGGCCGAGCCCGGTCAGCGAGTACTCGACCCGCGGCGGGACCTGCCGGAAGACCTCGCGGTGCACGATGTCCCGGGCCTCCAGCTCGCGCAGCTGCTGGATCAGCATCTTCTCGGTCACGCCGGCGATCTCCCGGCGCAGCTCGCCGAACCGCATCGGCCCGTGGTGCAGCGCCCAGAGGATCCGCGGCTTCCACTTGCCGCCGATCACGTCCGCCGCGGCGTCCAGGCCACAGCTGTACGGAACCATCACTTACCTTCCGGTCAGTACCTGACAAAATAGTGGGTACTTGTCCATCCTAAAGGGATCGCACCAGGCTGGACAGCATGAGAACTCCTGTCACCGTCCTCGGCCTCGGCGCGATGGGCACCGCCCTCGCCCGGGCCTTCCTGGCCGCCGGCCACCCGACCACCGTCTGGAACCGGACACCCGGCCGCTCCCCCGAGCTCGACGCCCTCGGCGCCACCCGCGCGGCCACTGCCGCCGAGGCCGTCGCCGCCGGCCGACTCGTCGTGGTCTGCCTGCTCGACGACACCACCGTCCGCGCCACCCTCGAGCCGCTCGCCGCCGAACTGACCGGCCGCACCCTGGCCAACCTCACCAGCAGCCTGCCCTCCCGGGCCCGAGCGCTCGCGGACTGGGCCGCCGGGCACGGCATCGAGTTTCTGGACGGCGGCATCATGGCCGTTCCGGTGATGATCGGCGGCCCCGAGGCCTTCATCCTGTACAGCGGCTCCACGGTCGCCTTCGAGCAGTACGAGCACGACCTCGCAGCCGCCGCGCGACCGGCGTACGTCGGCAAGGATCCGGGGCTGGCCTCGCTGCACGACTTCACCCTCCTCAGCGCGATGTACCCGATGCTCGGCGGGGCCGCGCACGCGCTCGCCCTGATCAGTCGCGAGGACATCTCGCCGACGACGTTCACCGACAGCTACCTGGTGCCCTGGCTGAGCGCGATGCTCGGGCAGCTCCCGGCTATGGCGAAGGACCTCGAACACGGCCCGGACGGACCGGCCGGGTCGAACCTCGCCATGCAGGCGAACGGGTTCCACGAGCTCGTCGACCTGGCCGTCGAGCAGGGCGTCGACCCACGCATGCTCGCTCCGATGGAGCAGCTCCTGCGCAGAGCGGTCGACGCCGGGCACGGCGACGAGGACCTGGCCGCGCTGGTCCCGCTGCTCAGGGCTGGTGCCTAGCCGCCCACTGCTCGCCCGCGCGCCAGATCTGCTCGGGCATCAGGTCGAGCAGGTCGCACGCGGCGTCCAGCTGCGCGAGGGCGGTGGCCGAGTCGCGGTACGCCGGCAGGATCGCGACGAACCGCCGCCCCTCGCAGCTGAACCCGAACGGCGGGACGGCGGCCAGCTCCTCGACCGCGCGCGGATGCAGAACCGCCTCCGCGTGGTCCTCGCGACCGTTGAACAGGAGATACCGCCCGGGCAGACCGTCGACGGCCAGCTTCATCGGCAGCAGGCTCGCGGCCGCCACCGGCGCCAGCGCGGCCGGCAGCACCTGCAGCGGCGGAAGCGGCCGGTCCACCTGCAGGTCGAGGAAGTCGAAGCCGAGATCGCGCCGGCCGACCTTGTGCCGGAACCGGCCGGTCGAGAACTCCCGGCCCCGGTGCCGGCCCGACGTCACGTCGTACACCTCGGCGTCCGGATCCACCGAGAACGGCGGGAACGGCCAGCGCCGCAGCAACTCGGGCCGGTCCACACTGAGCCGCCAGCCCATCTGGCCGACGACGTCACCCCAGGCCTTGCGCCGCCGGCTCTCGGCGATTCGCACGCCGACCGTGAACCCGGCCAGCACCAGGAACCAGATCAGCATCATCCAGCCGACCGAGCGCGGCTTGAGCAGCAGTCCGGCGATCGCCAGCGGTACGGCGACCGCGAACCAGATCACGTAGACGACGGCCGACCCCTGCCGCAGCTGCCACTCCCAGTCCGGCCGCAGACGTGGGCCGACGACGCGACGGGTGACCGGGGCCGCTGTCAACGGCGCTTCCCGAGGTTGCTCAGCGCGAACAGGGTCCAGGGGATCAGCAACCAGACCGGCCAGAAGTGCGGCCAGTTCCCACCGTTCGCGACGCCGATGACGAACCAGATCACCACGTTGATCAGCACGACGCCGGTGAAACCGCCGCCGAGTGCCGCCAGTCCGTGCCGCTCCGGGTGGCCGTCCCGCTTCCGCTCCGGGAACTCACCGGGCGCCGGGGCCGGCTTGCTGTCCTGCACCACCGCCGGGGTCTGGTAGGTCCGCACCGGCGGCAGGTCCCGCACCAGCGGCTCCAGCTCGCCGTACGTCTGCACGGAGTACAACTGGTCGAGGCGGGAGGTGAACTCGGGTTGGTCCAGCCGGCCGTCCGCGAACGCGTCCCGCAGCCGGCCGGCGATCTTGTCCCGGTCGGCTTCGGTGAAACGCTGGTGCGGCTGGTACTGAGGCATAGCTCAAGTGTGCCTCAGCGGCAGGGGCGACGGCGTCCCCCGAGGGGTGGACGCACGTAGTCCGCCGACACGGGCGGTGAGCGGACTTCGGCGTACCGTGATCGGTCAGTCGGCGAGCGCGCCGACCTTGACGCCGAGCTCGGCCAGCTTGGCCTCGCCGCCGTCCAGTGCGGTCAGCACCCACGGGCCCTGCGGGGTGAGCGTGAAGGTGTGCTCGGTGTGCGCGGCGGCCTTGCCGTCGTCGGTGACGACCGTCCAGTCGTCGTCGAGCGTGTGGTTGTCCTGCCGGCCAAGGGTGAGCATCGGCTCGACCGCGAGCGCCATCCCCTCGACCAGCTTCGGGCCGCGGCCGGGACGGCCGAAGTTCGGCACGTTCGGCGGCTGGTGCATCGCCGAGCCGATCCCGTGCCCGACGAAGTCCTCGACGATCCCGTACGACGAGTTCGCCCGGACGTGGGTTTCGATCGCCGCCGAGATGTCGGTCAGCCGCCCGCCGAGCCTGGCCGCGGCGAACCCGCGCCACATCGACTCCTCGCAGATCCGGGCCAGCTCGAGCAGTTCCGGCTCCACGTCGCCGACCGCGACCGTGATCGCGGCGTCGCCGTGCCAGCCGTCCACGATCGCACCGCAGTCGATCGAGATCAGGTCGCCGTCGGCCAGCAGCCGGTCACCGGGAATGCCGTGCACGATCTCGTCGTTCACCGATGCGCAGATCGAGCCGGTGAAGCCGTGGTAGCCCTTGAACGACGGCGTCGCGCCGGAGGACCGGATGTTGTCCTCGGCGATCGCGTCCAGCTCGCGGGTGCTGATGCCGGGGCGGACCTCACCACGGAGCAGTGCCAGCGTGCGGCCGACGACCAGGCCGGCCGCACGCATGGAGAGGATCTGCTCGCGGGTCTTGATCTCGATCCCGCGATCCCTGAACATCACCGCACGCCGCTTACTCGGTGATGGTCTTCAGGGCGGCGAGCACACGCTCGCTCACCTCGTCGATTTCGCCGACACCGTCCACCTCGACCAGCAGGCCGCGCTGGGCGTACACCCGCAGCAGCGGCTTGGTCTCGGCGGTGTAGACGTCCTGCCGGTGCCGGACGACCTCCTCGGAGTCGTCCGCCCGGCCCTCGACGTGCGCCCGCCGGAGCATCCGGTCGACCAGGACGTCGGTGTCGGCGATCAGCGCCACCACCGCGTCCAGCTTGTGGCCGTGCTCGGCCAGGATGTCGTCCAGCGTGCCGACCTGGGCCAGCGTCCGCGGGTAGCCGTCCAGCAGGAAGCCGTCGCCGGCGTCCGCCTCGGACAGCCGGTCCCGCACCATCGCGTTGGTGACCTCGTCCGGGACGTAGTCACCGGCATCCATGTAGCGCTTCGCCTCGAGCCCGAGCGGCGTCTCGTCCTTGACGTTCGCACGGAAGATGTCGCCGGTGGACACGGCCGGGATATTCAGGCGTTCCGCAAGCACCTTTGCCTGCGTGCCCTTGCCCGCCCCGGGCGGACCCATCAGCAACATTCTCATCAGCGCAAGAACCCTTCGTAGTTACGCTGCTGCAACTGAGACTCGATCTGCTTCACGGTGTCCAGACCGACGCCGACCATGATCAGGATCGACGTACCGCCGAACGGGAAGTTCTGGTTCGCGTTCAGGAGCACCAGCGCGACCAACGGGATCATCGAGATCACCGCGAGGTAGAGCGCGCCGGGCAGCGTGATGCGGGACAGCACGTAGCCCAGGTACTCCTCTGTCGGCCGGCCCGCCCGGATGCCCGGGATGAAGCCGCCGTACTTCTTCATGTTGTCCGCGACTTCCTTCGGGTTGAAGGTGATCGAGACGTAGAAGTACGTGAAGAAGATGATCAGGGCGACGTAGGAGATCATGTACACGGGGTGGTCGCCGGTGACCATATTCGCCTGGATCCACTGGGCCCAGGACTTCTCCTGCTGGAACTGGCTGACCAGCACCGGCAGGTAGATCAGGCTGGAGGCGAAGATGACCGGGATGACACCGGCCTGGTTCACCTTCAGCGGGATGTACGTCGACGTGCCGCCGAACATCTTGCGGCCGACCATGCGCTTGGCGTACTGCACCGGGATCCGGCGCTGCGCCTGCTCGATGAAGATCACCGCGGCCATGATCACCAGGCCGACGACCAGCACAACGACGAAGATGCCGAGGCCCTTCTCCTTGCGGATGCTCCACAGCTGCGAGGGGAAGGTGGCCACGATCTGGGTGAAGATCAGGATCGACATGCCGTTGCCGACACCGCGGTCGGTGATCAGCTCGCCCAGCCACATCACCACACCGGTACCGGCCGTCATGGTCAGCACCATCACGACCACCGGGAACCAGCTGTCGTCGTGCAGCAGCGGCTCCTGGCACCCCTGGAACAGCCGGCCCGGAGTCCGCGCCAGCGCGACGAACGCAGTGGCCTGCAGGATCGCCAGCCCGACGGTCAGGAACCGGGTGTACTGCGTGATCTTGGCCTGTCCCGCCTGACCTTCCTTCTTCAGCGACTCCAGCCGCGGGATCACCACGGTGAGCAGCTGCAGGATGATGCTGGCGGTGATGTAGGGCATGATGCCGAGCGCGAAGATCGCCAGCTGCAGCAGCGCACCGCCGGAGAACAGGTTGATCAGGTTGTACAGGTTCGCGTTGGCGCCGCCCTGGGCCTGCTTGAGACAGACGTCCAGCGAGTTGACGTTGACGCCGGGTGCCGGAACGACCGAACCGATCCGGAAGATCACGATGATGAAGAGCACGAACAAGAGCTTCCGGCGCAGGTCCGGAGTCTTGAACGCGTTGGCAAAGGCGCCTAACACCCTGTCCTCCCACATGTTTCCTCTGCCCGGTCAGGGCAGGGGCCTAGCAAAGCAGCTTGGCAAGAGACGAACCAGGGCTCGTCCGAACTCCAGCGCACGATATCAAGCGCCGGCTCGCACGAGCCCTGGACACATCACACCTCGGTGGTGGTCCCCCCGGCCGCCTGGATCTTCTCCTGGGCGGACTTGGAGAACTTGTGCACCGAAACCTGCAGTGCCACGGTCAGCTCGCCGTCACCCAGCACCTTCACCGGCTGACCGCTGCGAACCGCGCCCTTGGCGACCAGGTCGGCCACGCCGACCTCACCGCCTTCGGGGAACAGTTGTCCGAGCTTGTCCAGGTTAACGACCTGGAACTCCACCCGGTTCCTGCTCTTGAAGCCCTTCAGCTTCGGGAGCCGCATGTGCAGCGGCATCTGGCCACCCTCGAAGTACTCGGGGATGTTGTTGCGGGCCTTGCTGCCCTTGGTTCCGCGGCCGGCGGTCTTGCCCTTGCTGCCCTCACCACGACCCACGCGGGTCTTGGCGGTCTTGGCACCGGGCGCCGGACGCAGGTGGTGAACCTTGAGCGCCATGTCAGTCGACCTCCTCGACGGTGATGAGGTGGCGAACCGTGCGGACCATGCCGCGGACCTCAGGCTTGTCCTCGTGGACGGCGGTGTCGCCGATCCGCTTGACGCCCAGGGTGCGCAGCGTGTCGCGCTGGTTCTGCTTGCCACCGATACCGGAACGGACCTGGGTCACCTTCAGGCGTGCCATCAGGAGGCCACCTCCGCCCGCGCCTTCAGCAGCGCCGCCGGGGCGACGTCCTCGACCGGCAGGCCACGGCGCGCGGCCACGGCCTCCGGGGTCTCCAGGCTGCGCAGCGCCGCAACGGTGGCGTGCACCACGTTGATGGCGTTGGACGAGCCCAGCGACTTGCTCAGGATGTCGTGGATCCCCGCGCACTCCAGTACGGCGCGCGCCGAGCCACCCGCGATCACTCCGGTACCAGGAGCGGCCGGACGCAGCATGACGACGCCTGCGGCCTTCTCGCCCTGCACCGGGTGCGGGATGGTGCCCTGGATCCTCGGCACCTTGAAGAATGCCTTCTTGGCCTCCTCGACGCCCTTGGCGATCGCCGCGGGCACCTCCTTGGCCTTGCCGTACCCCACACCGACGGTGCCTTCACCGTCGCCGACGACCACGAGGGCGGTGAAGCTGAAGCGACGACCACCCTTCACGACCTTGGCGACACGGTTGATGGCTACCACACGCTCGATGTAGGCGGTCTTGTCGGCTGCCGCACCACGACCACCGTCGCGGTTACGGCGCTCACCACCGGCGCCGCCTCCGCGACGCTGCTGGCCTCCGCTCATTTCGAACTACCTTCTTCCTTTGTCGCCATCAGAAGCCGAGCCCGCCCTCGCGGGCGGCGTCGGCCAGGGCCGCGATACGGCCGTGGTACTTGTTTCCGGCCCGGTCGAAGACGACCGAGTCGATGCCGGCGGCCTTCGCCCGGTCGGCGATCAGGCCGCCGACGGTCTTGGCCTTGTCCGTCTTGTTCGCCTCCGCGCCGCGCAGGTCGGCCTCCATGGTGGAGGCGGACACCAGCGTCTTGCCGGCCACGTCGTCGATGACCTGCACGAACAGGTGCTTCGAGGACTTGGTGACCACCAGCCGCGGCCGGTCGGCCGTGCCGTTGATCTTCTTCCGGACCCGGATCTGGCGACGCAGCCGCGACGCCGTCTTCTTGGCGGAGTGCTTGTGCGGACGCAGTCCGATCGCCATGGTTACTTACCAGCCTTTCCGACCTTGCGGCGGACCTGCTCGCCGGCGTACCGCACACCCTTGCCCTTGTACGGCTCGGGCTTGCGCAGCTTGCGGATGTTGGCGGCAACCTCGCCGACGGACTGCTTGTCGATACCCTGCACCGAGAACTTGGTCGGCGACTCCACCGCGAAGGTGATGCCGTCCGGTGCCTCCACCGTGATGGTGTGGCTGTACCCGAGCGAGAACTCCAGTGTGGCCGGGCCCTTGGACAGGACGCGGTACCCGACGCCGACGATCTCGAGCTTCTTCTCGTAGCCGTCCGTCACGCCGGTCACCAGGTTGGCGATCAGGGTGCGGGACAGGCCGTGCAGTTCCTTGCTCTTGCGCTGGTCGTCGGGGCGGGTGACGGCGATGGTGCCGTCCTCGTCCCGGTCGACCGCGATGGGTTCAGCGACGACGTGCGACAGCTGACCCTTCGGACCCTTCACGGTGACCGTCTGGCCGTCGATCGTGACGTCGACGCCGGACGGGACCGTGATCGGGAGCTTACCGATGCGAGACATGAGAGTGGTCCTCCTTCCGGTTCTTCGTCACCAGACGTAGGCGAGGACTTCCCCGCCGACGCCCTTGTTCTTGGCCTGCCTGTCGGTCAGCAGTCCCTGGGACGTCGAGATGATCGCGACGCCCAGGCCACCGAGGACCTTGGGCAGGTTGGTCGACTTCGCGTAGACCCGCAGACCCGGCTTGCTGATCCGGCGGACGCCCGCGATGGAGCGCTCCCGGCTCGGGCCGAACTTGAGGTCGACGACCAGGGTCTTGCCGACGGCGCCCTCCTTGGGGTCCTCCACCTTGTAGGAGGAGATGTACCCCTCCTGCTGGAGGATGTCGGCGATGCCCTGCTTGATCTTGCTGTACGGCATCGAGGTCGACTCGTGGTACGCCTGGTTGGCGTTGCGCAGACGCGTCAGCATGTCTGCGATCGGGTCGGTCATCGTCATGGCCTGGGGCCTCTTTCCCGCCGTGGTTTCGCCGGCCGGCGACCTACGGTGACTAGATGGTGAATGGAGAAAAGTTCGGGGGTGGAGACGGTCACCAGCTGGACTTGGTCACGCCGGGCAGCTCGCCCCGGTGCGCCATCTCCCGCAGGCAGATCCGGCAGAGGCCGAACTTGCGGAAGACCGCCTTCGGCCGGCCGCAGCGCTGGCAGCGGGTGTAACCGCGCACCGCGAACTTCGGCTTCCGGGCCTGCTTGACCTTGAGTGCTGTCTTCGCCACGTCAGTTCTCCTTGAACGGGAAACCGAGCTGCCGCAGCAGGGCCCGGCCCTCGTCGTCGTTCTTCGCGGTGGTCACCACGGTGATGTCCATGCCCCGGACCCGGTCGATCCGGTCCTGGTTGATCTCGTGGAACATCACCTGCTCGGTCAGGCCGAAGGTGTAGTTCCCGGTGCCGTCGAACTGCTTCGGCGACAGACCGCGGAAGTCACGGATCCGCGGCAGCGCGAGCGCCAGCAGCCGGTCCAGGAACTCCCACATCCGGTCGCCGCGCAGTGTCACGTGCGCACCGATCGGCATGCCCTCGCGCAGCTTGAACTGCGCGATCGACTTGCGCGCCTTGGTGACCTGCGGCTTCTGACCGGTGATCGCGGCCAGGTCCTTCACCGCGCCGTCGATCAGCTTCGAGTCGCGAGCCGCCTCGCCGACACCCATGTTCACCACGATCTTGGTGAGGCCGGGCACCTGCATGACGTTCTCGAACTGGAACTGTTCCTGCAGCTGGCCGACGATCTCCTCGCGGTACTTCGCCTTCAGCCGCGGCTGGACCCTGGTGGTCGCAGTCTCGGTCGCTGTCGCACTCATCAGATCTCCTCGCCGGTACGCCGCGCGATCCGGACGCTCCGGAAACCGGTGTACGTCGAGCCGTCGGGGCGCCGCTTCTGCACCTCGACGCGGTTGTAACCGACGCGGGTGGTCACCTTCTGCTTCTTGCCGTCCTTCTCGACCTCGACCAGAAGCGCCACGTTCGAGACGTGGATCGGGGCTTCCTGGGTGACGATGCCACCGGTGGTGCCGCCGCGCTGGGCCTGCTGCACCTTGGTGTGCTTCTTCACCCGGTTCACGCCCTCGACGATGACCTTCTCGTCGTCCGGGAAGACCTGGATGATCTTGCCCTCGAGGCCCTTGGACTTGCCGGCGATCACGCGGACGAGATCACCCTTCTTCACGTGCAGCTTCTTCTGTGCCTTGTTCTGGGCCATCTCAGAGCACCTCCGGAGCGAGCGAGATGATCTTCATGAAGCGCTTCTCGCGCAGCTCCCGGCCGACCGGCCCGAAGATACGGGTACCGCGCGGCTCGCCGTCGGCCTTCAGGATCACCGCGGCGTTCTCGTCGAACCGGATGTAGGAGCCGTCCGGACGCCGGCGCTCCTTCACGGTCCGCACGACGACCGCCTTGACGACGTCACCCTTCTTCACACCACCGCCCGGGATCGCGTCCTTGACGGTGGCGACGATCGTGTCACCGACACCGGCGTAGCGCCGACCGGAGCCACCGAGCACGCGGATGCAAAGGATCTCCTTGGCACCCGTGTTGTCGGCGACCTTCAGTCGCGACTCCTGCTGGATCATCTGTTGATCTCCTGGTTGTCTCGCTGGTTCTCACTCACGTGAGCCTTGCGGAACGAATGATTTCGATTGGTTGCCGGTCAAGACCGGGAACTACTACTTGGCCTTCTCGAGGATCTCCACGACGCGCCAGCGCTTGGTCGCCGACAGCGGCCGGGTCTCCATCAGGAGGACGCGGTCGCCGATCCCGGCGGCGTTCTGCTCGTCGTGCGCCTTGAGCTTGCTGGTGCGACGGATGACCTTGCCGTACAGGGCGTGCTTCACCCGGTCCTCGACCTCGACCACGACGGTCTTGTCCATCTTGTCGCTCAGCACCAGGCCCTCACGGGTCTTCCGGCGGCCTCGCGCCTCGGTGGTCGTGCTCACGGTCTCGTCCTTCGCGTTCTCGGTCATGCCTTGCTCCCGGCCTTCTCGCTGTCGTCCGCGGTCTCTTCGGCCTCGGCCTCGGCGTCAGCCTCGGCGGCCGGTGCGTCGACCTCCTCGGTGATGCCGAGCGCGCGCTCGGTCAGCACCGTGTAGATGCGGGCGATGTCCTTGCGAACGGCGCGCAGCCGGCCGTGGGACTCCAGCTGACCCGTGGCAGCCTGGAACCGGAGGTTGAACAGCTCCTCCTTGGCTTCGCCGAGCTTGCTCAGCAGCTCGTCCCGGCCCAGGTTCCGCAGCTCGGCGGCGGTCAGGATAGCCATCAGTTCTCACCTGCCTCTCGGGTGATGAAGCGGCACTTCATCGGCAACTTGTGGATCGCGCGGCGCATGGCCTCGCGAGCGATGTCCTCCGGTACGCCGGACAGCTCGAACATCACGCGACCGGCCTTGACGTTGGCGATCCACCACTCCGGCGAACCCTTGCCGGAACCCATCCGGGTCTCGGCCGGCTTCTTGGTCAGCGGGCGGTCGGGGTAGATGTTGATCCACACCTTTCCGCCACGCTTGATGTGCCGGGTCATCGCGATACGCGCGGACTCGATCTGCCGGTTGGTGACGTAGTGGCTCTCCAGCGCCTGGATGCCGAAGTCACCGAAGGCCAGCGTGGTACCGCCCTTGGCAGCGCCGGAGCGCTTCGGGTGGTGCTGCTTGCGGTGCTTGACCTTGCGGGGGATGAGCATCGGTCAGCTCTCCGTTCCGGTCGTCTCGGCGGGCTTGTCGGCAGCCGGCGCCTCGGCCCGGGGGGCCTCGTCGCGCTGTCCCCGACGGTCGTCGCGGCGGTCGCCACCGCGGCCACCACGGTCGCCGCCACGGCCACCGCGGTCGTCGCGACGGGCCGGCCGGCGCTGCTGGGTGGCAGCCCGGGCGGCGGCCTGCGCCTCGCGCTCGGCGCGGGAGCCGGCGACGTCGCCCTTGTAGATCCAGACCTTCACGCCGATCCGGCCGAAGGTCGTCCGGGCCTCGTAGAAGCCGTAGTCGATGTCCGCGCGGAGCGTGTGCAGCGGCACCCGGCCCTCACGGTAGAACTCCGACCGCGACATCTCCGCGCCACCGAGCCGGCCCGAGCACTGGATCCGGATGCCCAGGGCGCCGCCACGCATGGTGGTCTGCATCGCCTTGCGCATCGCGCGGCGGAACGCCACGCGGCCGGACAGCTGCTCGGCCACGCCCTGCGCGACCAGCTGGGCGTCGACCTCGGAGTTCTTCACCTCGAGGATGTTCAGCTGCACCTGCTTGCCGGTGAGCTCCTCCAGGCTGCCTCGGATCCGGTCCGCCTCGGCGCCACGGCGGCCGATGACGATGCCCGGACGGGCGGTGTGGATGTCGACCCGGACCCGGTCACGGGTGCGCTCGATCTCCACGCGGGAGATGCCGGCGCGCTCCATGCCCTTGCTCAGCAGGCGGCGGATCTTGACGTCCTCGCCCACGTAGTCCTTGTACAGCTTGTCGGCGTACCAGCGGCTCTTGTGGTCGGTGCTGATGCCGAGACGGAACCCGTGCGGGTTTACCTTCTGTCCCACAGTCAGGACTCCTTCTTCTCAGCGGTGGCCTTCTTGGCGGCCGACTTCTTGGCGGTCGCCTTCTTGGCCGGCTTGTCGGCGGCCTCGGCCTTGTCAGCCGCCGCCTTCTTGGCCGGGGCCTTCTTCGCCGCGGTGTCGGCCTTCTTGGCAGACTTCTTGGCGGGAGCCTTCTCGACCGGCTCCTCCTCGACCCGCGGCGTGACCACGACGGTGATGTGGCTGGTCCGCTTGTCGATCCGGGTGGCCCGGCCCTGGGCACGCGGGCGGTGACGCTTCAGCGTCGGGCCCTCGTCCACCAGGACCTTGGTCACGACCAGGTCGGCCCGGCTCAGGTGCTCGGTGCCCTCGGCGTTCGCCGCGGCGCTGTCGACGACCTTGTACACGGTCGCGGCAGCGGCCTGCGGGGCGAACTTCAGAGTGGCGAGTGCGTCGTCGACGCCCAGACCGCGCACCAGGTCGCCCACGCGGCGCGCCTTCATCGGCGTCACGCGGACGAAGCGCGCGACCGCGAAGGCCCCGGGCTCGTCGCCCAGCAGGCTCTCGCGACGGGCGCTGACCGCCCTACGCTCTTGAACGCTCATGATGTTCGAATCTCTCCGTAGGTTGCTTTCGCTTCGTCACTGACCACAGGTCAGCGACGCCGTGACTTCCGGTCGTCCTTCTCGTGACCCTTGAACGTCCGGGTCGGGGCGAACTCGCCGAGCTTGTGCCCGACCATCGCGTCCGTCACGAACACGGGCACGTGCTTGCGGCCGTCGTGCACCGCCAGCGTGTGACCGATCATGTCCGGCACGATCATCGATCGGCGGGACCAGGTCTTGATGACGTTCTTGGTGCCCTTCTCGTTCTGCACCTCCACCTTCTTCATCAGGTGGTGGTCGACGAACGGGCCCTTCTTCAAGCTGCGTGGCATCTGGCCGGCTCCCTATCAGCGCTTCTTGCCGGCCTTGCGGCGCCGGACGATCATGCGGTCGCTTTCCTTACGGGTGCGGGTACGCCCTTCGGGCTTGCCCCACGGGGACACCGGGTGGCGACCACCCGAGGTCTTGCCCTCACCACCACCGTGCGGGTGGTCGACCGGGTTCATCGCGACACCGCGGACGGTCGGGCGCTTACCCTTCCAGCGCATCCGGCCGGCCTTGCCCCAGTTGATGTTCGACTGTTCGCCGTTGCCGACCTCACCGAGGGTGGCGCGGCAGCGGACGTCGACCATCCGGACCTCGCCGGACGGCATCCGCAGGGTGGCCATCCGGCCTTCCTTCGCGACCAGCTGGATGCTGGCACCGGCCGAGCGGCCCATCTTGGCGCCGCCGCCCGGGCGCAGCTCGACGGCGTGCACCGTGGAGCCGACCGGGATGTTGCGCAGCGGCAGGTTGTTGCCCACCTTGATGTCGGCGGCCGGGCCGTTCTCGACGATCGTGCCCTGCTTCAGGTTCGCCGGGGCGAGGATGTAACGCTTCTCGCCGTCGACGTAGTGCAGCAGCGCGATCCGCGCGGTGCGGTTCGGGTCGTACTCGATCTCGGCAACCTTCGCCGGGACGCCGTCCTTGTCGTACCGCTTGAAGTCGATCAGCCGGTAGGCCCGCTTGTGACCGCCGCCCTGGTGGCGGGTGGTGATCTTGCCGGAGTTGTTCCGGCCGCCCTTCTTCGGGAGCGGACGCAGCAGCGACTTCTCCGGGGTCGAACGGGTGAGCTCGACGAAGTCGGCCACGCTCGAGCCACGGCGGCCCGGCGTCGTCGGCTTGTATTTGCGGATACCCATTACGACTGGCCTCCGAAGATGTCGATGCGGTCGTCACCCTTGAGGGTCACGATCGCCCGCTTGGTGTCCGGGCGCTTGCCCCAGCCGGACCGGGTCCGGCGGCGCTTGCCCTTGCGGTTGATGGTGTTCACGTCGCTGACCTTGACCTTGAAGACCTTCTCGACCGCGAGCTTGATCTCGGTCTTGTTGGCGTTCGGGTCGACCTCGAACGTGTACTTCTGCTCATCCAGCAGGCCGTAGCTCTTCTCGCTCACGACCGGCCGCAGCAGCACGTCCCGCGGGTCCTTGTTGACTCCGTGGCTCACGCTTCTACCTCCTCGGCTTCGGTCGACGTCGCGACAGCCTTCACGGACTTGCCCTTCGGGGCACCGGCGACGAACGCGTCGAGCGCACCCTTGGTGAACACGACCGCGTCGCTGACCAGCACGTCGTACGCGTTCAGCTGGTCGGCCGCGATCAGGTGCACGTGCTGCACGTTGCGCAGGCTCAGCCAGGTGAGCTCGTCGGCACGCTCGACCACGACCAGCGCCTTGCCCGGGTCGGTGACCTCGGTCAGCACCTTCATTGCGGTCTTGGTGGACGGGGTGTCCCCGTCGATGAACTTTTCGACGACGTGCACCTGGCCGTCGCGGGCCCGGTCCGAGAGCGCACCGCGGAGCGCGGCGGCGATCATCTTCTTCGGGGTCCGCTGGCTGTAGTCGCGCGGCACCGGGCCGTGGACCACGCCACCGCCGGCGAACTGCGGCGCGCGGGTCGAACCCTGCCGGGCGCGACCGGTGCCCTTCTGCCGGTACGGCTTGGCGCCGCCACCGCGGACCTCGCCCCGGGTCTTGGTCTTGTGCGTGCCCTGCCGGGCCGCGGCCAGCTGGGCCACCACGACCTGGTGGATCAGCGGAATGTTGACCTGGACGTCGAACAGCTCGGCCGGAAGCTCGGCGGAGCCCTTCTTGCTGACCTTGTCGCCCTTCACGACGACGACGTCGACGGTGTTCGATGCGGGGCTCACTTGGCTGCTCCCTTCGCGGCGTTGCGGATCAGCACGAGGCCGCCCTTCGGACCGGGAACCGCGCCCTTGAGCAGGATCAGGCCGCGGTCGGCGTCGATCGCGTGGACCGACACGTTCTGCGTGGTGACCTGCTCGGCGCCCATCCGGCCCGCCATCCGCAGGCCCTTGAAGACCCGGCCGGGGGTGGCGCAGCCGCCGATGGAACCCGGCGAGCGGTGCTTCTTGTGCACACCGTGGGTGGCGCGCAGGCCGTGGAAGCCGTGCCGCTTCATCACACCGGCGAAGCCCTTGCCCTTGCTGGTGGCGGAAACGTCGACCAGCTCGCCGGCGGCGAACGCCTCGGCCTTGATCTCCTGGCCCAGCGTGTACTCGCTCGCGTCGGCGGTGCGCAGCTCCAGCAGGTGGCGCCGCGGCGTCACGCCGGCCTTGTCGAAGTGACCGCGCATCGGGCTGGTCACCTTCCGCGGGTCGATGTCGCCGAAGGCGATCTGGACGCCGTCGTACCCGTGGCTGTCCGAGGTCCGAACCTCGGTCACGACGCACGGGCCGGCCTGGATCACGGTCACGGGGACGACTCGGTTGTTCTCGTCCCAGGTCTGGGTCATGCCGAGCTTGGTGCCCAGCAGACCGCGCGTGTTCTTCTGCTTGCTCATTGGTTGTTCGCGTCCCTCAGAGCTTGATCTCGATGTCGACACCGGCCGGCAGGTCGAGCCGCATCAGCGAGTCGACGGTCTTCGGCGTGGGGTCGATGATGTCGATGAGCCGCTTGTGGGTGCGCATCTCGAAGTGCTCGCGGCTGTCCTTGTACTTGTGCGGCGAGCGGATGACGCAGAACACGTTCTTTTCCGTCGGCAACGGCACCGGGCCAGCAACCTTCGCACCAGTACGCGTCACCGTGTCGACAATCTTGCGCGCCGAGCTGTCGATGACCTCGTGGTCGTAGGCCTTCAGCCGGATGCGGATCTTCTGTCCCGCCATCGCTTCGCTTCGTCCTTCTCTATCGTCAACGTCTGTGTTGCTCCGACCCCCGCGGTCGGGTGTGTCGCGGACGCGGAACGCGCGCGACTCACCGCTTCATCGACCTGGAATGGTGATCGGGGCCCGGTCTCGGACCGGAACCTCGGCATGGTCTCCGGTCCGGCGCACCAGCCCGACCTGGTGGTCGGGGGGCGCGCCCCGGCGGCCTCGCCTGAGCAACCTGAATATTGTGCCCCAGATCGGCGCCGGAACGCCAATCGGGGTGGCTTCATGCCTGATCCGGCCCACCTGAGCGCCGGATCGGGCGCAAAGCAGAGGTCCGCGGGGGCTCAGCGGGCGAGCCCACGCGGACCTCGTGAGATCACTTGATGATCTTGGTGACCCGGCCGGCGCCGACGGTGCGGCCACCTTCGCGGATCGCGAACTTCAGACCGTCCTCCATGGCGATCGGCTGGATCAGCTCGACCGACATGTCGGTGTTGTCGCCCGGCATGACCATCTCGGTGCCCTCGGGGAGCTGCACGACACCGGTCACGTCCGTGGTACGGAAGTAGAACTGGGGCCGGTAGTTCTGGAAGAACGGCGTGTGACGGCCGCCCTCCTCCTTGGACAGGATGTAGACCGAGGCCTCGAAGTTCGTGTGCGGGGTCGTGGTGCCCGGCTTGATGACGACCATGCCGCGCTCGACGTCCTCGCGCTTGGTGCCACGAAGCAGCAGACCGACGTTCTCACCGGCCTGGCCCTCGTCCAGCAGCTTCCGGAACATCTCGATACCGGTGACCGTGGTGGTCTGCTTCTCCGGGCGGATGCCGACGATGTCGACGGTCTCGTTGACCTTGATGACACCGCGCTCGATCCGGCCGGTGATGACGGTGCCGCGCCCCGTGATGGTGAAGACGTCCTCCACCGGCATCAGGAACGGCTTGTCGATCTCGCGCTCCGGCTGCGGGATGTACTCGTCGACCGCGTTCATCAGCTCGAGGATCGACTCGCCCCACTTGGCGTCGCCCTGCAGCGCCGGGTGAGCGGCGACCCGGACGATCGGCGCGTTGTCGCCGTCGAACTCCTGCTCCGAGAGCAGCTCGCGGACCTCGAGCTCGACGAGCTCCAGGATCTCCTCGTCGTCGACCATGTCGCACTTGTTCAGGGCGACGACCATCGCCGGCACGCCGACCTGACGGGCGAGCAGCACGTGCTCACGCGTCTGCGGCATCGGGCCGTCGGTGGCGGCGACGACCAGGATCGCGCCGTCCATCTGGGCCGCACCGGTGATCATGTTCTTGATGTAGTCCGCGTGACCCGGGCAGTCGACGTGGGCGTAGTGCCGGGCCTCGGTCTGGTACTCGACGTGCGCGATCGAGATGGTGATACCGCGCTGACGCTCTTCGGGCGCCTTGTCGATCTGATCGAAGGCCGACGCCTCGTTGAGGTCCGGGTACTTGTCGTGCAGCACCTTGGTGATCGCCGCGGTAAGAGTGGTCTTACCGTGGTCGATGTGACCGATGGTGCCGATGTTGACGTGCGGCTTAGTCCGCTCGAACTTCGCCTTCGCCACTGGGGCCCTCCTAGATAAATGTTGACTACGCCGTACGCCGACGCGCTTGGGGTGTGGTGGTCAGGAGCGAGAGACTACTCGCCCCGGGCCTTCTTGATGATCTCTTCCGCCACGTTCTTCGGAACCTCGGCGTAGGAATCGAACTGCATCGAGTAGGACGCGCGTCCCTGCGTCTTCGAACGCAGGTCACCGACATACCCGAACATCTCCGACAGCGGCACCAGGGCCTTGACGACCCGGCTGCCACCAGGGCCCTCGTCCATCGACTGGATCTGGCCACGGCGGGAGTTGAGGTCGCCGATCACGTCGCCCATGTAGTCCTCGGGCGTGGTGACCTCGACCGCGAACATCGGCTCCAGGATGACCGGCCCGGCCTTGCGGGCGGCATCCTTGAACGCCATCGAGCCGGCGATCTTGAACGCGAGCTCGGAGGAGTCGACGTCGTGGTAGGCGCCGTCCTGCAGCGTCACCTTGACGTCCACCATCGGGTAGCCGGCCAGTACGCCGAACTCCATCGCCTCCTGGCAGCCCTCGTCCACCGACGGGATGTACTCCCGCGGGATGCGGCCGCCGGTGACGGCGTTGACGAACTCGTAGCCGCCCTCGCCGCCGGCCTCCACCGAGGTCGGCTCGATGTCGATGATCACGCGCCCGAACTGACCCGAACCACCGGTCTGCTTCTTGTGCGTGTAGTCGACCTTCTCGACCTTCTTGGTGATGGTCTCGCGGTAGGCGACCTGCGGCTTGCCGACGTTCGCCTCGACCCGGAACTCGCGCTTCATCCGGTCGACCAGCACCTCGAGGTGCAGCTCACCCATGCCGGCGATGATGGTCTGGCCGGTGTCCTCGTCGGTCCGGACCTGAAAGGTCGGGTCCTCCTCGGCGAGCCGCTGGATCGCGACGCCCAGCTTCTCCTGGTCGGCCTTCGACTTGGGCTCGATGGCGACCGAGATGACCGGGGCCGGGAACTGCATGGACTCCAGCACGACCGGGTTCGCCGGGTCGGCCAGGGTCTCACCGGTGGTGGTGTCCTTCAGGCCCATCACGGCGACGATGTGGCCGGCGCCGATCGACGCGATCTCCTCACGCTTGTTCGCGTGCATGCGGTAGATCTTGCCGATCCGCTCCTTGCGGCCCTTGGTCGGGTTCAGCACCTGCGTACCGGTCTCGAGCTTGCCCGAGTAGACCCGGATGAAGGTCAGCTTGCCCAGGTGCGGGTCGGCGGCGATCTTGAACGCCAGCGCCGAGAACGGCTCGCTGTCGTCCGGCTTGCGCAGCACGACCTGCTCGGCGTCCTTGACGTCGTGGCCCTCGATGGCCGGCACGTCGACGGGGCTGGGCAGGTAGGCGTTGATGGCGTCCAGCAGCGGCTGGACGCCCTTGTTCTTGAACGCCGTACCGGTCAGCACCGGGGTCAGCTTGCTGGCCAGGGTGGCCCGGCGGATGGCTGCGACGAGCTGCTCCTGGGTCGGCTCCTCGCCCTCCAGGTACAGCTCCATGATCTCGTCGTCGGCCTCGGCGACCGTCTCGATCAGCTTGTCGCGCCACTCGGCCGCCAGCTCGGTGTGGGTGGCCGGGATCTCCTCGACCGTGTAGTCCTCACCGATCTTGGTCTCGCCGCGCCAGGTCAGCGCACGCATCCCGACCAGGTCGATGACGCCGATGAAGTCGGACTCGGCCCCGATCGGCAGCTGCATGACCAGCGGCACCGCGGCGAGGCGGTCCCGGATCATGTCGACGCAGCGCATGAACTCCGCGCCGGTCCGGTCCAGCTTGTTGACGAAGCAGATCCGCGGCACGCCGTACCGGTCCGCCTGCCGCCAGACGGTCTCGGACTGCGGCTCCACGCCGGCGACCCCGTCGAACACCGCGACCGCGCCGTCGAGCACGCGCAGCGAGCGCTCCACCTCGACGGTGAAGTCGACGTGGCCCGGGGTGTCGATGATGTTGATGGTGTGGTCTTTCCAGGTGCAGGTCGTCGCGGCGGACGTGATGGTGATGCCGCGCTCCTGCTCCTGCTCCATCCAGTCCATCGTGGCGGCGCCCTCGTGGACCTCACCGATCTTGTAGGTGATACCGGTGTAGAAGAGGATCCGCTCGGTCGTCGTCGTCTTGCCGGCGTCGATGTGAGCCATGATGCCGATGTTGCGGACCTTGGCCAGGTCGGTGGTGATTTGTACGGCCACCTCGGTGGTCTACCTCTCGATTCTGTACTGCGTCAAAGGGGTGAGCGCTGGGGTCCGGAGCGGACCCCGGTTCACCAGCGGTAGTGGGCGAAAGCCTTGTTGGCTTCGGCCATCTTGTGCGTGTCCTCGCGGCGCTTGACCGAGGCACCCAGACCGTTCGACGCGTCCAGGATCTCGTTCATCAGGCGCTCGGACATGGTCTTCTCGCGACGGGCGCGGGAGTACGTCGTCAGCCAGCGCAGCGCCAGCGTGGTGGACCGGCCCGGCTTGACCTCGATCGGCACCTGGTAGGTGGCACCACCGACGCGGCGGCTCTTCACCTCGATGCTCGGCTTCACGTTGTCCAGCGCACGCTTCAGCGTGATCACCGGGTCGGTGCCGGTCTTCGTGCGGGTGCCCTCGAGCGCGGTGTAGACGATGCTCTGCGCGATCTGCTTCTTGCCGTCCACCAGGATCTTGGAGATCAACTGGGTGACGAGCGGCGAACTGTAGACCGGGTCGATGATGACCGGGCGCTTCGGGGCCGGGCCCTTGCGCGGCATTAGCTCTTCTCCTTCTTCGCGCCGTAGCGGCTGCGGGCCTGCTTGCGGTTCTTCACACCCTGGGTGTCGAGCGAACCGCGGATGATCTTGTACCGGACACCCGGGAGGTCCTTCACACGACCGCCACGCACGAGCACGATCGAGTGCTCCTGCAGGTTGTGGCCGACGCCGGGAATGTACGCGGTGACCTCGATGCCGCTGGTCAGGCGGACACGCGCGACCTTGCGAAGCGCCGAGTTCGGCTTCTTCGGCGTGGTGGTGTAAACGCGCGTGCACACACCGCGACGCTGAGGGGAACCCTTCAGGGCGGGCGTCTTGTTCTTGGACACCTTGTCCTGGCGGCCCTTGCGGACCAGCTGCTGAATGGTGGGCACCGCGTAGGTCTCTTTCTGTCGTCCGGCTTTCTTCTGCTGCTTCTCGCCTGACCCCCGCGGTCGGGTGTGTCGCGTGCGCACGGGCGTACCGAAGCCGTAATCTTCCAGACTGTCGGCAGGAGTCCCGTGCCACGCGCGCAGACCCGAACGACCGAGGGGCACGCATGACGGCCCAGGATGACCCGGGCACGATCGTTAAGACTAGCGGCTGCCTCATGCACGGTCAAAATGAGTAACCGACCGAACCGAAGCCCTTCCGCGTTCCCAGTCTACAGGGTTTACGGAGTGGTCGTTCCGGCCAGGAAAGCGGCTGCCACCGCCGGGTCGCCCGCAACCGTCAGGACGCCGGTCGGCAAGCGTTTCCAGAGGCACAGGTCCAGCTCGGCCGCGGTACCCGAGACGACCGCCTCACCCGCGGCCTTCCCCCGCTCGACCCGTGGCCGACCGCCGTCCGCCGCAGGTGTCAGGGTCCACTCGTCGCCGGTGTCGGTCGCCCGGACGCCGATCTGCCGGGTGACCGCCGGTGCGAACCCGCGGGCGAGCATCCGGGCCAGGAACACCCCGAACACCTCGTCCACCCCGTCGGCCGCGATCCGTGGAGGTACGACGGTAAGACCACTGGCGGACCGCCCGTCCGCATCGGCGCCGGCCTGGACGGCGTCCACGAGATGGATGACCGTCTCATGCAAGCGCCGGCGTGACCAGAATCCGGCGCGCTGCTCGACCGGCGCGAAGTTCCAGCACGGCTCGTCCGGATCGACGGCCCGGATCGCGGCCGCCAGCGCGGCGGTCGTGCCGGCATACCAGTCGGCCCAGGAGATCGTCGTACGCAGGACCTCCGGGACCTTCTGGCGAGTGCCGCTCAGCAGGATCGCCGCGGCCCAGCGCTGCCCCGAACCGAGGTGCAGCGCCAGGTCTGCGAGCGTCCAGCCGGGACAGCCCGGCACCGCCGCGGCCGGGTCCGCCCGGTCGAGGACGGCCGCGAACTCCGCGGCCGTCCGCTCGAACTCTGCCAGGTGATCGACGGGGTCGAGCTCAGACACGGAACTGGACTTCGGCGATCAGTCCGTCGGTGACGCGGTAGAGGGCGATCATCGGGGTCGGCTCGCCGGTGTCGTACGCCGAGACGTGCTCGACCACCCACTCGCCGAGCATCAGCTTCTGCACGACCTCGGTCTTGCACCGGCCGGCGTCGAAGCGTGGCCGGTAGTACTCGCGGAGGAACCGGCGGCCCTTCAGCTCACCGCCGTCGGCCAGCTCGATCCGGGCGGTCGGCGAGTACATCGCCAGGAACGCCTCCAGATCGTGCGCGGCGTAGGCGGCGTGCTCGCGCGCGACCACCCGCGCCGCCGGGGTGTCCGCGGTCGCAGCCGCGACCGTGGCCGCCGCGACCGACGCCAACGGCGTCGCGGCGGAGGCCGTCGCCGGGCCGGCCTCGCTGGCCCGGTCGGCCGGGCCCGGCGTGCCGGTGAGGCTCGGTGCGCCGGTCGTCGCGGCGGCGCCGGCTGGGGCGGTGGGTGCTGGGGTCGGAGT
>NZ_SMKR01000329.1 GCF_004348725.1 Kribbella turkmenica | reverse complement strand
ACCTGATCGAGGAGTGTCGCAGTATGGATGCCGTCACCGCTGTTCCTACGCCCGCCAATGAGCCTGTGAAGGGGTATGCGCCCGGATCGTTGGAGCGGGCGAGTTTGGAGGCGAAGCTGAAGGAGTTCACCGCGGCCGGGGGGATCGATCTGACGTGCACGATCGGTGGTGAGCAGCGGCTCGGTGGTGGTGTCCCGATCGAGGTGGTCCAGCCGCACAAGCACGCGCACGTGCTCGGGACGCTGGGCAACGCGACCGCGGCGGACGGGCAGGCGGCCGTGGACGCGGCGCTGGCGGCGGCGCCGGCGTGGCGGTCGCTGTCGTTCGACGACCGGGCGGCGATCTTCTTGAAGGCCGCCGACTTGCTGGCCGGTCCGTGGCGCGACGTCTTGAACGCGGCCACGATGCTGGGGCAGTCGAAGACGGTGCAGCAGGCCGAGATCGACGCGGCGTGTGAGTTGATCGACTTCTTGCGGTTCAACGTGGCGTTCGCGCGGCAGATCGTCAGTGACCAGCCGATCTCGTCGCCGGGGGTGTGGAACCGGGTCGACTACCGGCCGCTGGAGGGGTTCGTGTACGCGATCACGCCGTTCAACTTCACCGCGATCGCGGGCAACCTGCCGTCCGCGCCCGCGCTGATGGGCAACACGGTGGTGTGGAAGCCGTCGCCGACCCAGCAGTTCGCGGCGCACTGGACGATGCGGCTGTTCGAGGCCGCGGGCCTGCCGGGCGGGGTGATCAACCTGGTGACCGGCGACGGTATCGAGGTGTCCAGGTCGGCGCTGACCCACCCGGACCTGGCCGGCATCCACTTCACCGGGTCCACCAAGACGTTCCAGTCGCTGTGGTCGACGGTCGGTGCGAATATCGCGGCGTACAAGACCTACCCGCGGCTGGTCGGCGAGACCGGCGGCAAGGACTTCATCCTCGCCCACCCCTCGGCCGACCCGGCGGTGCTGAAGACCGCGATGGTGCGCGGCGCGTTCGAGTACCAGGGGCAGAAGTGCTCCGCGGCCAGCCGGGCCTACGTCGCCCGCTCGGTGTGGGACCGGATCCGCGACGACCTGGTCGCCGAGACCGAGTCGCTCACCATGGGCGACGTCACCGACCTGTCGAACTTCCTCGGCGCGGTGATCGACGACCGCGCGTTCGCCAAGCACAAGGCCGCGCTGGACCGGGCCCGGACCACCGACGCCCTCGACGTCGTTGCCGGTGGCACCTGTGACGACAGCGAGGGCTACTTCGTCCGGCCGACGCTGCTGGTGTCCGAGGACCCGACCGACGAGATCTTCACCACCGAGTACTTCGGCCCGATCCTCGGCGTGCACGTGTACGACGACACCGACTACGACACCGTGCTCAAACAGATGGAGAACGCGGCGCCGTACGGGCTCACCGGAGCGGTCATCGCCCAGGACCGGCACGCGATCGCCGCGGCCGCGGACTACCTGCGGTTCGCGGCCGGGAACTTCTACGTCAACGACAAGCCGACCGGCGCGGTCGTCGGGCAGCAGCCGTTCGGCGGATCCCGCGCGTCCGGCACCAACGACAAGGCCGGCTCGATGTGGAACCTCATCCGCTGGGCCAGCCCACGCTCCATGAAGGAAACCTTCGCACCACCCACCGACTACCACTACCCGCACCAG
>NZ_SMKR01000328.1 GCF_004348725.1 Kribbella turkmenica | reverse complement strand
CTGGTCCACAGCGGGGGTGTCGGTGCCCGGGTAGACCCGGCTGGCTCCCTTGAACGAGACAGTTGCCATGTCGCGCTTCCTTCCTTCGCCGGCAGGAACGTGCCGGACGGTCCGTAGCAAAGGCCCCAGGAGTGTGGGTGTCTACTTTGGTGACGCATCACCGAAGCAGTCGGTTCAACGTCCGGACGATGATTCACATTCCCGGCCAATGGATCGCCGGACCCATTGACAAAGAGAATTTTTATGTACAAAATTCTTTGTGTGATGAAAGACGTGATGCACCTGGAGCAGCTCGGGCAGGCCGAGGCGCTGTTCAAGCCGCAGCGCATCGAGGTGCTGCGGCGCCTGGCCGAGCCGCACACCTGTGGCGAGGTCGCGGAGCAGCTCGGGCAGACCCCGCAGCGCGTCTACTACCACGTCAAGCGCCTTGTCGAGGCTGGTCTGGTGACCCGCGTGGAGGAGCGCAAGGTGCGCGGCATCCACGAGGGCGTCTACCAGGCCACGGCTCGGTCGTACTGGCTGTCCCCGCGGCTCGTCGGCCGGATCGGCGGCCTGCGCCGGACCCAGGACGAGCTGAGCCTCGGCTACCTGCTGGACCTGATGGAGGAGGTGCAGACGGACATCGCCGCGCTGGACCGGTCAGCTCCGGAGCTGCCGTCCATCGGGGTGTCGGGTGAGATCCGCGTCCGGCCGGAGCACCGGCGGGAGTTCTTCCACGACCTGCGGAGCACGCTGCAGGACCTTTTCGAGCGCTACGGCGGCTCCGAGGGCGACGCCTTCAAGCTGGCCGTGGCGTGCTACCCCAAGGGAGACCACGACCATGACTGAACCACTGATCCTTCAGGTGCGCGCCAAGGCCGGCGTCGACGACGTCCTCCAGGCGCTGACCGATCCGAAGGCACTCAACCTCTGGCTCGGCGAGCACGCGAACGTCGACCTGCCCGGGACCTTCGAGTTCTGGGGCCGCTACATCCCCGACGGCGACGCCCCGCACCAGCGCGTCCTCGGGTACGACGGCCGGACGCTGAAGCTGGCCTGGCTCCTCGGCGGCGAGGAGACCACCACCGAGATCACGGTGATCGAGGAGAGCGACGCCTGCACGATCGTCAAGGTGTCCCAGAGCCACTTCAACTGGGCGGAGGCGGTGTCCAACTCGAACATCCGCGGCGTGCTCCAGACCTTCTGGTCGCTCGCCCTCGCCAACCTGGTCGACCACCTCGAGGGCCGTGAGCTCACCACCCGGCCGGACTTCACCTCGCCGGAGCTGGCCGGCGAGGCGCTGATCGACGCGCCGGCCGCTCAGGTCTACGCGTCGCTCACCGACTCCGCGAAGGCGTCCGCGTGGTTCGGGTACCCGGTGGACATCGACGCGCGGATCGGCGGCCGGTTCGCGATGGGCGGCTTCGACGCCGGGCCGGGGCTGGAGATCATCGACCTGGTCGAGGGACGGAAGATGTCCATCGACTGGGGCGAGGCGGGGATCAGCACCTGGGAGTTGGCCGAGTCGGGCGGGAAGACCCGGCTGACCTTCGTGTTGAGCGGGTTCGAGGGCACGCCGCCGTACGGGGCGTGGCTCGGGTGGCTCAGCGGGGTCGCCGCGCTCCGCCGCTTCAACGAGCAGGAGGACTGGCAGCCGATCTGGGCCGCCTAGGTGTGATGTCCAGGGAGGTTGCCCCGCTTGGCGGCGGTGAGTCGGGCTGACAGGTGAAGGCCTCCGGTTGTGAAGTGGAGCTGTCTAGTTCACCGCTTCACCAACCGGAGGCCTTCGTGTCCCACGCT
>NZ_SMKR01000327.1 GCF_004348725.1 Kribbella turkmenica | reverse complement strand
GTTGGGCGCCGCAGCCACTTCTTCAGGGTCTGCTGGAACCGCTCCACCTTCCCGCAGGTAGTGGGATGGTTCGGCCGGGAGTTCTTCTAAGTGACGTTCAGCCGTCGCAGCTCGGCCTCTAGACCGTTGCGGCCGCCCTTCCCCGGGAACATCTCGCCACACCGCCGGAACACGAAGGATCCACGGCGAGTTGCGCAATCGTCGCAGTACTTCTTAGCCCGGTCGGCCTCATACACACCACAGTCGTTGCAGAGCATCGCATGCGTAGCTACTGCGGCGAGAGCAATGTCAGCGGGATGCTGTTCCCCATCACACGGTAGCCCTCCGCATTGGGGTGCAGCGGGTCGCCAGGGTCGTGGTAGGCCGGGTCCATCCGGTGCGTGTTGGCCGGGTCCCGCAGCGCCCGGTCGAAGTCGACCACCCCGTCGAAGGCCTCACTTGTGCGGATCCACTCGTTGACGGCTTCACGGTGACGCTCCTGCTCTGATCCGTAGCACGAGCACGGTGTGATGGTGCCGCCGATGACCCGGACGTCCTGATCCTTCGCCTTCGCGACCAACTGCTGCAGGCCGGCGATCACCTGCTCCGCCGAGGCGCGGTGACCACCGAGGATGTCGTTGGTGCCCATCAGCACGATGGCGGCGCGCACGTTCGACTGCAGGAGAACGTCACGGTCCATTCGCGTGATCCCGGGCTGGCTCAGGCCAAAGAGCGCTGCCCGGCGCAGCAGCTCGCTCGCCCCGATCCCCTCGTTGAGAACACCCAGATCATGGTACTGAGGGGCGTTCTGCAGCCGCTCAGCGAGGACCTCCGGCCAGGTCGTCTGGCCACCGGCGGTGATGGAGTCACCCAGCGCCACAATCGTCGCGCCGTTCGGACGCTGCACGTCGACGCCCTGAAGGTAGGACCAGTCCTTGGTCGTGATGGGGAAGTTCGCGGCGCCCCGATCGCCACTGTGGTCACCCGGAATCGAGACGTACGACGTCTGGTTGCTGTTGAGGTGCTGGGTGGTGGCACCATTGCTGCCAGTGGACAGGTAGAGGCTCACGGCCAGGTTCGTCAGCCGCGGTACGTCCATCGCGACAGGGTCGCTGACGATCTGCGCGCCCTCGGGCACGGTGACTGACGGTTTGCCACCGAACGTGAGCCGACGATTAGAGCCGGCGGCGATCTCGGCACCTTGCTGCTGCAAACCCACCGTCGCTGCTCCCACCTGCAGAGGTTCATTGCCGAAGGTGTTGGCGAGACGGATTCGGACGGACTCCCCGGCGGTGCTGGTGCGCACCACCATTCGCAACGTGACATCATCGAAGCCCGGATTGAACGACTGGTGGAGGCTGGTTCCCCACGTTCCGACCCAGGCCCTGCCCGCACCAGCCGCAGGTTGTGGTGCCGCCTCTGCGTCGTCCAGTTGGCCCACGCTCTGCGCGCCCAGGACAACGACCAGCGTCGCCAGCACGGAGAGTGTGCCTGCTGCCAGTGCACGCAGTCGCGAGGCACCGGTGTTGTGGAGTCTTGAGTTCATCGTCATCTCCCTCAGTCGTGGATGGAAACCTCGAGTCGAGGTGGAGGAGTGGGGCGACCAACAGGTCGACGACGGCCGGTGCAGCGACGATCGCAACACCCATCGGACCAACCGCGGAAAGCGCATGTTGGTACTCCTCACTGAACGCGACGCCTGCGAACCGTGGACAGAGCGTTTCGACAGTGTCAACGTTGACATGCGTCTTGTCAACGTTGACATCGAAGCCTAGGGTCAGACGCTGAAACGGAGGAACAATGACTCAGTCC
>NZ_SMKR01000326.1 GCF_004348725.1 Kribbella turkmenica | reverse complement strand
GGGAGGGCTCGGTTGCTGCCGATGAGTTCCCAGGCGAACTCGCCCAGGACGGTCCTGAGGACGAACGCGGGGACCGGGAAGAACGCCGGGCGGTGGAGGGCGGTGGCTACGGCCTCGGTGAACTCGCGGTTCGTGGCCGGGTGGGGGATGACGAGGTTGACGGGCCCGGACAGGCTTTCGTGCTCGGCGACGAAGCGGACGCCGCGGAGCCAGTCGGTGAGCGAGACGATCGGAAAGTACTGGTTGCCAGAGCCGAGGCGCCCGCCGAGGCCGAGGCGGAAGGGGAGCGTCATCAACCGGAAGGCGGGCGCCTTGCGGTCGAGGACGATGCCGGTGCGGATGGCGGCGACACGGCAGCCGGCCGCGCGGGCCGGCTCGAGAGCGCCCTCCCAGACGCGGACGACGTCGGCGAGGAAGCCGTCGCCGAGCTCGGAGTCTTCGGTGATGACGCGGTCGCCGCAGTCCAGGCCGTAGCCGCCGACACCGCTCTGGGTGATCACCGTCGGCGGTCGATCGAGTTGCGCGGCCGCGTTCGCCAGCGTGCTCGTCGTACTGACCCGGCTCTCCCGGAGCACTGCCCGGTACGTCGGGGTCCACGGGCGGCCGATGTTCGCGCCGGCCAGGTTCACCAGTACGTCGGGATCGCCGAGCGCGGCCGGATCCAGATCACCGCGGGCCGGGTTCCAGCGAATCTCGCCGGGTTCCGTGGGCGGACGGCGTACCAGCCGGACGACCTGGTGGCCGTCGGCAACCAGGTCGCGGGTCAGCGCCGTACCGAGGAAACCGGAGGCGCCGGCCAGCACGTACTTCATCCTGCTTGCTCCTTGAGGCTAGTCCTGCCGAGGCGGTACCCGGGCGGAAACAAGAACGGCGCCGGGCCCGCCAGCGAGCTGGACGGACACCGGCGCCGGATGGCGGATCAGACGTCGAACTGGGCCTCTTCGAGACGCTGCTTGACGGCCGTGAGGTAACGGGCCGCGTCGGCGCCGTCGACCAGGCGGTGGTCGTAGGTCAGCGCCAGGTACACCATCTGCCGGATCGCGATCGTCTCACCGAGCTCCGGGTGGGTAATCACCACCGGGCGCTTCACCACCGCGCCGGTGCCGAGCATGCCGACCTGCGGCTGGTTCAGGATCGGCGTGTCGAACAGAGCGCCCCGGCTGCCGGTGTTCGTGATCGTGAAGGTCCCGCCGGCCATCTCGTCCGGCAGCACCTTGTTGTTGCGGGTGCGGTCGGCCAGGTCGGCGATCTTCTTCGCCAGGCCCGCGATGTTCAGGTCACCGGCGTTGTGCACGACCGGGACCATCAGGCCCTTCTCCACGTCCACGGCGATGCCCAGATGCTCGGCCGCGTGGTACGTGATCTCGCCCTTCTCCTCGTCGATCGAGGCGTTGAGCTTCGGGTACTGCTTCAGCGCGTCGACCGCGGCGAGCGCGAAGAACGGCAGGAAGGACAGCTTGACGCCCTCGCGGGCCTCGAACTCGGCCTTCTTCGCGTTCCGCAGCCGGGCGATCTCGGTGACGTCGACCTCGACCACCGTGGTCAGCTGCGCCGAGACCTTCAGCGAGTTGACCATGTGGCTCGCGATGGCCTTGCGGATCCGGCTCATCTTCTCGGTGGTGCCGCGCAGCGGGCTGACCGCCGCCGGCTTGGCGGCCGGTGCGGAGGCAGCAGCCGGAGCGGCGGCGGGGGCAGCCGCGGCGGCTTTCTTGGCCTCGGCGGCGGCGATGACGTCCTGCTTGCGGATGCGGCCGCCGACGCCGGTGCCTCGTACGGCGTTGAGGTCGATCTCGTGCTCGGTGGCGAGCTTGCGCACCAG
>NZ_SMKR01000325.1 GCF_004348725.1 Kribbella turkmenica | reverse complement strand
GGGTGGGTGGGGATGTCTGTGCTTGCGATGTGTCCGCTGTGCGCGGACGACGACGACGTCCAGGTGGTCGACACCCTGCCGGACGGACGTCGGCGGGTGCGGCACCGATGTGGGTACGAGTGGACGCACGGCACCGCCGACGCCGCCAAGCCGACGTACACGTTCGACGAACTCAGGTCACGGTTCCCCGGGCCCGCTGACGTGGATCCGAAGTGGCTGCACCGCGCCGGGGTGCTGAAGGCGGAGTACCTCGATCGCGGACCCGGCTTCGATCCGGCGGTGGCGGCGTACTGGGCGGAGTACCGGCAGATCTTCTCCGCGGACGGGCTGTGGAGCTGCGATCCGCAGGCGCTGACGGACTTCGCGAACTCCGAGGTCGGCGCGCGGCCCGCGAACGTGTCGGTCTTCAACTCGGCCTGGAACGACATGGGCACCGACGTCGCGGCGGCGTACACCCGCAACACCATCGACTACCTGCTCCGTGGGCCGGACGACATCCCGCTCGAGGACCGGCTGCAGCATCTGCTGTCCGGCACGAAGCCGTTCTCCATGCCGGGGTTCAAGGAAGCCCTGTTGACCCGGGTGCTCTGCGTCATGCACCCCGAGCGATTCCTGTCCATCCTGAAGTACACGACCGAGGCCGGCGGGAAGCGCGAGATCGCCCGCCTGGTCTACGGTCTCGAGCTTCCCGCGCCGGAGGCGGTCAACTGGACACTGGGCCGCCTCATCCTCTGGAGCAACGACGTCCTGCGCGCCCTGGTCGGCGAAGGTTTCACCAACCAGCAGCACGCCGCAGCCTTCCTCTGGTGGGCCAAGGACCAGCCCGCCGGTCCTGCCTGAGGTGACCCCGGTTACCGGCCGGCCTTGACGGAACGGAAGGTGCGGCGGAGGTCTTCGGTCCACTCGGTGGGGATCTCCCACGGGATGAAGTGACCGCCGGTGGGGTGGGCGGTGAGGTTGACGTGGTTGTACCAGGCCGCGCGGTCGCTGTTGAGGAAGTTCTCGATGCGCTGGTCGGTCGTCGTGACGCCGGGTGGGTTCTCGTAGGCGACGAAGGTGATGCCGGTCGGCGCCTCGACCACCGGTTGGCGGTCGTGCGACGGCGTCCACGGATAACGGGTGTTGTTGGCGTACGTGCGGATCGACGTGTCGATCGCGTTGCCGGCCCAGTAGATCGTTGCGTGCGTGAGGACGTCGTCCCTGGTGAAGGCGTCGCCCTCCGACCACTTCGTCCACCGCTCGAGCATCCAGGCGAGCATCCCGGCCGGTGAGTCGGCCAGGCCGAAGCCGAGGGTGCTCGGGTCGAGGACGTGCGTCGCCAGGTGGGAGGCGAACCGGCGATCGAGCTCGATGACCCGGGCGTGCAGATCCGGCGGCAGGTCCGGCGGGATCGGGTGACCGCCGCTGAAGTCCCAGGCGCGGTCCCCGGTGAAGAACGTGAGCTTCAGGCCCGAACCGATGTGGATTCCGTACAGCTCGTCGGCGTACTTGTGCCCGAGCTGCCCGGTGACGAGCGCGCCGACGTCACAGCCGGCCGCGGCGTACTTCGGGAAGCCGAGCACGCCGGTCATCAGTTCGTGCCAGACGTCGGCGATCTTCCAGAAGTTCATGTCCGGGTGGTTCGTCAGCGGCGTGGAGAACCCGAAGCCCGGCAACGACGGCACGATCACGTCGAACGCGTCGGCCGGATCACCGCCGTACGGCACGGGGTCCGCCAGCCGGTCGATCACCTTCGCCCAGTGCCAGAACGTCCACGGCCAGCCGTGACTGAGGATCAGCGGGGTGGGATCCGGCCCGACGCCGGCCTTGCGCAGGAAGTGGACC
>NZ_SMKR01000033.1 GCF_004348725.1 Kribbella turkmenica | reverse complement strand
CCCCGGCGCCCCGCACCCGCCGGCACCGGCGCCAGCAACTTGCATGGGTTCTCCCCTCAAGTTGCCGGTTGTCACCTCGTGTCAGGGGCGGAGAAGGGGCAACCCGGCCGGATAACCCATCGCGTGTGTGAGCGCGAGGGGCGGGCAGCGCTCAGCCCGGCGGAGGTCAGGCAGGCACTCGGCGCGGCTGGGTCACTCGGCGCAGCGGGGCATGCGGCGCGGCTGGGTCACTCGGCGCAGCGGGGCATGCGGCGCGGCTGGGTCACTCGGCGCAGCGGGTCATGCGGCGCGGTTGGGTCGGGTGAACGCTTGCCGGATCCTGTCGGCCAGGTGCGCCGGCCGGTCGAAGTCCGACCAGGTGGACCGGACCACCTCGAGACCCAACGCGCGCAACCGGTCCTCGCGGTGTTTCTCCCTGACGAGCGCCTCCGACCCCACACCGCCGTACTTGAGGAGTCCGTCGAACTCGACCACCGTGTTGTACGACGGGAAGTAGAAGTCGACCCGGCCGACGAAGCCGTCGGCATCCGCGAACTCGGCTTGAAGGATCGGCCTGGGCAGGTCGAACTGATGCATCAGCACTCGCAAGCGCGATTCGCCGACCGACTCGGACAGCGGATCGGCGAATCCGACTGCAGCCCGCGCGGTCGGACTGCCCGGCCAGAACTCGAACTCCTGCATCAGCCGGCGCAAGTTCTCCTCGTCGGACCCGTGCGCACGCAGTACGGCGTCCGCGCTGACGACTGCGGCCTTGAAGGGCGCCGTACAGGCCGTTTCGACCATTGCCCGGAGAGCGGTCGTCGCCGGTACGTCGACGTGCACCAGATCGGCCGGGGAGAGGCGGCCCAGATGGTGCACGACTCCCGCGACCAGGCCACCGGAGCGATCGCTCACCCGCGTGACGTGGACCCGTGCGAGGTCGAGACCCCACAGCGGCAGCCCGTGCAGGGCAAGAGCGGACTGGTGGCTTACCACCACCGAGCCATCGCGGAGTGAGTTCAGCACAGCATGGATGGCACGGATGTGCGCAGTCCGTTGCTTCTCCCAGTGCGGCAACGCGCTGGTGTCGAGCCGCTCGGCGTACTGCCCGCGCCTGATCCGTTCCCACCGGCCGTCGTCCAGGCGATCGACGATCTGGCGCGGGGTGTATCCGCTCGCCATGGCCTGTCGTCGGCTGAAGACGCCACCTTGCCGTCCGGCGATGATCCTGAGTTTCGGATTCACCTCACCAGCATGTCGGCCCGGCCCGTTCCGCGGACGCCCGACCGCAGATCTGTGGACAACACCCATGAACGGATATCCGTCCGTGGTGTGCCTTCTCCGTTCCTGTCACGAAGGGAGAAGGGGCGGCCCGAGGGGTTATCCGTTCAAGTAGTCCAGCTGGGCCCGGACCGAGCGTTCGGCGGCGGGCCAGAGGGAGCGGTCGACGTCGGCGTAGACGTGTTCGACGACCGCTGCCGGTGTGGTGTGGCCGGCCGCGACGGCTGCCCGGACCTGGTCCAGACGCTCGCGCCGGTGGTCGATGTAGTAGGTGAGGACGTCGGTGGGAACCTCGATGACCGGCCCGTGGCCCGGGAGCAGGCGGTCGACTCCGGCCGCTGAGTTCGCGAAGGCCAGGAGGCGGTCGAGGGACTCGAGGTAGGGCCCGAGGGCGCCGTCCGGATGGGCCACCACGGACGTGCCGCGGCCGAGGACGGTGTCGCCGGTCAGCAGCGAGCCGTCCTGCGGAAGCCAGAAGCAGACCGAGTCCATGGTGTGGCCGGGCGTCGGCAGGACCTCGATCCTGAGGCCGCCGGCAGTGATCACGTCCCCCTCGGCGAGGCCGTGGGCGTGGTCGGTCGGAATGCGGAAGGCCGGATCCACCGCCCGTACGCCGCAGCCGGCCTGGTTGGCGAACCAGGAGGCACCCTCGGAGTGATCGGGGTGCTTGTGGGTCAGCAGTACGACGGCCACGTCACCGGCGGCGTCGAGCACGGCCCGCAGGTGGTCCTCGAGCATCGGCCCGGGGTCGACGACCACCGACTGGTCCGAGCCCGGCGCCCGCAGGATCCAGGTGTTCGTCCCGTCCAGCGTCATCGGCCCGGGGTTGCCGGCCCGCACCAACGTCGCGTACTGGGTGTTCATGTCGTCTCCAGATATGCCTGGTCGCCGGCCACCCGGACGGTGGGCAGGACCGGCCGGATCTCGCGTTCGCCGGCGGCGGTCAGGATCGCGGCGACGTCGTCGTACGGCGTGAGGTCGCGGCAGCAGACGTACGTCGGGGGCAGCATCAGCATCTCGCCCAAGTCGACGGCCGCGACCGCGTCGGCCGGCCGCGTCCAGGCCACCTGGTCGGACTCACTCGTCACGTCGCGGGTCACCTGGCCGGCCGGCAGGGCGGCGACGAAGAAGCGGGTGTCGTACCGCCTGGGCTCGAACTCCGGCGTGATCCAGTGCGCCCACGGGCCCAGCAGATCGGCACGGAGGACCAGACCCCGCCGGTGCAGGAAGTCGGCGAACCCGAGGGACCGCTCCTCCAGAGCGACCCGGTCGGCCTCCCAGTCGTCACCGGTGGTGTCGCCGACGACCGTCTCGGTGGACGGGCCGGCCAACAGCACCCCCGATTCCTCGAACGTCTCCCGCACCGCGGCGGCGACGTACGCCGAGGCCGTCTGCTCGTCGCACCCCAGCCGGTCCGCGAACCACGCCGGCGCCGGGCCGGACCAGGAGTCGGCAACGGTCGAGTCGGTGGCGTCGACCCGGCCGCCCGGGAAGACCGTCATCCCCGCCGCGAACGCCATCGTGCGTTGCCGCCGGAGAAGGTAGACCTCCGGACCGGCGGCAGTGCCACGCAGCAGGATCACAGTCGACGCGGGCCGCGGCTCGGCCGGCGTCCGGCCGGACCGGACATGGTCGAGTGCCGCCTCGGCCATCCGGCCGGACAGGAGCTCGGACGTCAGATCCCGCACGAGATCGTCAGCCGACCTCGACGATCAGCTCGATCTCGACCGGCGCGTCCAGCGGCAGGACCGGGACGCCGACCGCACTGCGGGCGTGCTGGCCGGCGGCGCCGAAGACCTGGCCGAACAGCTCCGAGGCGCCGTTCGCGACCTGCGGCTGACCGGTGAAGTCCGGCGTCGAGGCGATGAACGCGACCGCCTTGACGATCCGCGTGATGTTCGCCAGGTCGCCGATCTCGGCCTTGATCGCGGCCAGCCCGTTCAGCGCGCACTGCTGGGCGCATTCGCTCGCGACCTCGGCGCTGACGGCGTCGCCGACCTTGCCGGTGGCGATCAGGGTGCCGTCACGCAGCGGCAGCTGGCCGGAGGTGTAGACCAGGTTCCCGGTCCGCAGCGCGGGTACGTACGCGGCGACCGGCTTGGCCACCTCGGGCAGCTTCAGGCCGAGCTCGGCCAGCTTCTCCTCGGGGTGGCTCATTTGTCCTCGATCTCCCGCTTGAAGTAGGCGACCAGGTTCTCCGGGTTGAGGCCCGGGACGACCTGGACCAGCTCCCAGCCGTCCTGGCCGAAGTTGTCCAGGATCTCCTTGGTCGAGTGGACCAGCAGCGGCGCGGTGAAGTACTCGAACTTCTTCATGATGGGGACTCTAACGGGCGCCTGCTGAGCCAAATACCCTTCCCCGCCCCACCGCCCCGGTCGGTGTGCTGCGGGCCACGTCCTACGCTGGACCGTATGGCGAGGCTGCATGTGGTCACCGGGAAGGGGGGCACCGGGAAGACGACCGTTGCGGCTGCCATGGCGCTCTCACTGGCCGAGCAGGGCAAGCGCGTCCTGCTCGTCGAGGTCGAGGGCCGGCAAGGGCTCGCCCAGCTGTTCGACGTCCCGCCGCTGCCGTACGTCGAACGCCGGATCGCCCAAGGTCCCGGTGGCGGCGACGTGTTCGCGCTGGCTGTGGACGCCGAGGCGGCCCTGCTGGAGTACCTCGACATGTACTACCACCTCGGCCGGGCCGGGAAGGCGCTCGACAAGGTCGGCGCGATCGACTTCGTCACCACGATCGCTCCGGGGCTGCGCGACGTACTGCTCACCGGCAAGGTCTACGAGGCCACCCGGCGGAAGTCGCACGGCCGGCTCGCGTACGACGCCGTCGTCCTGGACGCGCCGCCGACCGGGCGGATCGCGCCGTTCCTGAACGTGAACCACGAGGTCGCGGACCTGGCCAAGGTCGGGCCGATCCGCAACCAGGCGGACGCGATCATGGGCATGCTGCGGTCGGACGTCACCCGGATCCACCTGGTCACGCTGCTCGAGGAGATGCCGGTCCAGGAGACCCTCGACGCGGTCGGCCAGCTGGAGGCGCTCGACCTGCGGATCGGCTCGATCGTGGTCAACATGGTCCGCAACAGCCCGCTCGACGACGACGCGCTCGCCCTTGCGGTGAAGGAGAAACTGCCGGCGACGGAGATCGGCAAGGGCCTGCGCTCGGCCGGGATCGCGGTCAGCAAGGGGCTCGTCGCGACGCTGGTCGCCGAGGCCCGCGACCACGCCGTCCGGGTCGGCCTGGAACGCGAGAACCGCGACCGGATAGATGCCCTGGGCAAGAAGGTGACGACGCTGCCGCTGCTGCCCGACGGCATCGACCAAGGGGCCCTGTTCGACCTGGCCGAGGAGTTGCGCGCGTGAGCGAGCTGGATCTGGACGCCCTGATCGACGATCCGGGCACGCGTATCATCGTGACCTGTGGCGCGGGTGGGGTCGGGAAGACGACCACGGCGGCGGCGCTCGGGCTGCGGGCCGCCGAGCGCGGACGAAAGGTCGTCGTACTCACGATCGACCCGGCGCGGCGGCTGGCGCAGTCGCTCGGGCTGACCGAGCTGGACAACACACCGCGGGCCGTGGCCGAGGTGAGCGCCGTCAACGGCGGGCGGCTGGACGCGATGATGCTGGACATGAAGCGGACCTTCGACGAGGTCGTGCTCGCGCACGCGACCCCGGAGAAGGCCGAACAGATCCTGGCCAACCCGTTCTACCTGGCGCTGTCGTCGTCGTTCGCGGGGACGCAGGAGTACATGGCGATGGAGAAGCTCGGCCAGTTGCACAAGCAGGCCGAGCGCTCGGGCGACTGGGACCTGATCGTCGTGGACACCCCGCCGTCGCGGTCGGCGCTGGACTTCCTGGACGCGCCCGAACGGCTGGCGTCGCTGTTGGAGGGCCGGTTCCTCCGGTTGCTGCTCGCACCGGCCCGCGGCCCGTTCAAACTGATGTCGGCCGGGGTGAATATGGCCATGTCGGTGATGAACAAGGTGCTCGGCGCCCAGGTGCTGACCGACGTACAGACGTTCGTCGCCGCCTTCGACACGTTGTTCGGCGGCTTCCGGCAGCGGGCCGAGCAGACGGTGGCGCTGCTGCGTGAGCCGCACACGGCCTTCCTGGTGGTGGCGGCACCGCAGAACGACGCGCTGCGGGAAGCGTCGTACTTCGCCGAGCGTCTGCGTGCGGAGAGCATGCCGCTGGCCGGCGTCGTGCTGAACCGGGTGACGGGCACCCATGCGCCGGACCTGTCGGCGGAGCGGTCACTCGCCGCGGCCGAGCGGCTCGAGGAGAGTGACAAGTCACCGCTGACAGCCGCCGTACTGCGATTGCACGCGGACAAGATGCAGCAGGTGGTCGGCGACCACAAACGGGCCGACCGCTTCCGCCGCGGTCACCGCTCGATCCCGACCGTCGAGGTGCCGGCGCTCGCCGACGACGTGCACGACCTCACCGGTCTACGCCAGATCGGCGACCTGCTCACGGCCTGAGACCGGACCGCCAGGCCATCACAACGCGGGTCGGACGCGGATGGTCGCGCTCACACGGGAGCCGGGAGGCGCATTGTGATGGCCTGAGGGTCCGGACTCCCCGGTTTCACCGTCAGCGAACGGCGGGAATGACCTGGTCGCACCCACGGTTGAGCCTGTCAGACTCAATCTCGAAAAGGGTGTGACAGCGTGACCGATACGTTGAATCTTCCTGTTCTGCCACTGGACGACGCCGTGGTCCTGCCGGGGATGGTCGTGCCGGTCCGACTCGCCGACAGCGAGGCCCGGGCGGCCATCGACGCGGCGCAGGCCTCGGGTCAGGACCAGGTTCTCCTGGTGCCGCGGCTGGACGGGAAATATGCCAAGGCCGGGGTGCTCGGTGAGATCGAGCAGATCGGCCGGCTGCCGGGCGGTGCCCAGGCGGCCGTGATCCGCGGGGCCCAGCGGGTCCGGATCGGCGCCGGGACCACCGGCCCGGGTGCGGCGCTGTGGGTGGGCGCGACGGTGATGCACGAGATCACCGACGCCCGGTCCGCCGAACTGTCCCGCGAGTACAAGACCCTGGTGACCTCGGTGCTGCAGCGTCGCGGCGCCTGGCAGGTCATCGACTCCGTGAAGCAGGTGAACGACCCGTCCGAGCTGTCCGACCTGGCCGGCTACGCGTCGTACCTGAGCAACGAGCAGAAGTCCTGGCTGGTCGAGAACGCGAACGTGTCCGAGCGGCTGGAGAAGCTGATCGGCTGGGTCCGCGACCACCTTGCCGAGCTCGAGGTGTCCGAGACGATCCAGAAGGACGTCCAGGAGGGCATGGAGAAGCAGCAGCGGGAGTTCCTGCTGCGCCAGCAGATGGCCGCGATCCGCAAGGAACTGGCCGAGCTGGACGGCAAGGCCGAGTCCGAGGAGGAGGACTACCGGGCCCGCGTCGAGGCGGCCGACCTGCCCGAGCACGTGCGCAAGGCCGCGCTCGCCGAGGTCGACAAGCTCGAGCGGACCGCCGAGCAGTCCCCCGAGGTCGGCTGGATCCGGACCTGGCTGGACACCGTCCTGGAGCTGCCGTGGAACGAGCGGACCGAGGACAGCTACGACATCCGGGAGGCCAGGGCCGTGCTGGACGCGGACCACGCCGGCCTGGACGACGTGAAGCAGCGCATCACCGAGTACCTGGCCGTACGGCGCCGCCGCGCGGACCGTGGTCTCGGAGTGGTCGGCGGACGCCGCAGTGGCGCCGTACTGGCCCTGGTCGGTCCTCCAGGCGTGGGTAAGACCTCGCTGGGTGAGTCCGTGGCTCGGGCGATGGGCCGGAAGTTCGTCCGGGTCGCGCTGGGCGGCGTCCGGGACGAGGCGGAGATCCGCGGCCACCGGCGGACGTACGTCGGTGCGCTGCCCGGCCGGATCGTCCGGGCGATCACCGAGGCCGGCTCGATGAACCCCGTCGTCCTGCTGGACGAGATCGACAAGGTGGGTGCGGACTACCGCGGCGACCCGACCGCTGCCCTGCTGGAGGTCCTCGACCCGGCGCAGAACCACACCTTCCGGGACCACTACCTGGAGGTCGAGCTGGACCTGTCCGACGTGGTCTTCCTGGCCACGGCGAACGTGCTGGACTCCATCCCCGCGCCGCTGCTGGACCGGATGGAACTGGTGCAGCTGGACGGGTACACCGAGGACGAGAAGGTCACGATCGCCCGCGACCACCTGCTCCCGCGGCAGCTGGAGCGGGCGGGCCTGACGGCGGACGAGGTGGCCGTCGACGACTTGGCGCTGCGACTGCTGGCGGGCGAGTACACGCGGGAGGCCGGCGTACGGCAGCTCGAGCGGTCGATCGCCCGGGTCCTGCGCAAGGTGACCGCGCAGCTCGCGCTGGACGGTTCGGAGACGGCGTCGGTGCGGATCGGCTCCGGGGACCTCAAGGGGTACCTGGGTTCGCCGAAGTTCACTCCGGAGTCGGCCGAGCGTACGGCGCTTCCCGGAGTGGCGACCGGGCTGGCGGTGACCGGCGCGGGTGGTGACGTGCTCTTCGTCGAGGCGTCGCTGGCCGACAAGGAGACCGGCCCGACCGGGGTCACGCTGACCGGACAGCTCGGTGACGTGATGAAGGAGTCGGCGCAGATCGCCCTGTCGTACCTGCGGTCGCACGGCGCGGAGCTGGGACTGCCGGTCGGCGACCTGGCCGAGCGGAACGCCCACATCCACGTTCCGGCCGGAGCGGTCCCGAAGGACGGGCCGTCGGCGGGCGTCACGATGACGACCGCGCTGGCGTCGCTGCTGTCCGGACGGCCGGTCCGCTCGGAGGTCGCGATGACCGGTGAGGTCTCGCTGACCGGCCGGGTCCTCCCGATCGGCGGGGTTAAGCAGAAGCTGCTCGCCGCCCACCGGGCCGGACTGACCACGATCCTCATTCCGAAGCGGAACGAGCCGGACCTGGAGGACGTGCCGGAGTCCGTGCTGGCCGAGCTGACGGTGCACCCGGTCAGCGACGTCCGCGAGGTTCTCGACCTGGCGCTGGTACCGGCGCAGGTGGACGCACACCAGTACGCCGCCTGACCGACGGACGACAGGAGGGCCCGGGCTCACGCCCGGGCCCTCCTCCTTTGGGATGAACTTCTCCGGAACACTCCGGCAGGTGGTGACCGAACTCACAGGAGATGAGGTAACCCAACCGAGCGATCCCGTAGTCTTTATCCACATGCGCGTCAGGGAGAAGGGCGACCGGGGAGTCGTCCAGTCGGTTGTTCTGTTCCTCGGGGTGAGCGTGCTGTCGGGGGCGTTGGCCGCCGGCCTCGCCATCCCGTTCGCCGGTCTGGCCGGCTTCACCACCGAGAAGACCTCCGAGACCCTGCAGGACCTGCCGCAGCAGTTCGACGAGGTGCCGCTCAAGCAGAAGAGCACCATCCTGGCCGCCGACGGCACCCTGATTGCCACCCTGGCCGAGCAGAACCGGGTACCGGTCAAGCTCAGCAAGGTCGCGCCGATCATGCAGAAGGCGATGGTCGCGATCGAGGACGACCGGTTCTACGAGCACGGTGCGCTGGACCTCAAGGGCACCCTGCGCGCGCTGCTGCGGAACCAGTCCGAAGGCTCCGTGCAGCAGGGTGGTTCGAGCATCACCCAGCAGTACGTGAAAATGAGCCTGGTCGAGAAGGCGAACACGCCGGAGGAGGTCGCGGCCGCCACCGCCGAGACCTACCAGCGCAAGGTCACCGAGCTCCGGTACGCGATCGCGGTCGAGAAGCAGTACTCCAAGAACGAGATCCTGGAGAAGTACCTCAACCTCGCCAACTTCGGTGACGGCGCCTGGGGGATCGAGGCCGCGGCCCTGCACTACTTCCAGGTGCACGCCTCCCAGCTCACCCTGCCGCAGGCCGCGCTGCTGGCCGGCCTGGTGAAGAACCCGACCGGCTACGACCCGACCAACAACATGAAGCGCGCCAAGGACCGCCGCGACGTGGTCATCCGGCGGATGCTCGAGCTCAAGGTCATCTCGGCCACGCAGGCCAACGCCGCGCTCAAGACCCCGGTCGTCGACCCGGCCAAGATCCGCCCGAACAAACTCGGCTGCGCGAACTCGAAGTACCCGTTCTACTGCGAGTACGTCGTCGCCGAGCTGACGAAGAACCCGGCCTTCGGCAAGTCCGAGACCGACCGGCGCAACTACCTCAAGACCGCTGGCCTGACCATCCGGACGTCGCTCGACCCGAAGATCCAGGCCGCCGCCCAGAAGTCGATCGACGAGCATTCGAAGGCCGGCGACAGCGCGGCCGCCGCGATCACGATCGTCGAACCGGGCACCGGCCTGGTGAAGGGGATGGTGCAGAGCCGGCCGTACGGCAACAAGAAGGGTCAGACGTCGTACAACTACAACGTCGAGAAGTCCTACGCCGGTGGCTACGGCGGGTTCCAGAACGGCTCGACGATGAAGGCCTTCACCATCGCCGCCGCGATCCAGAAGGGCTTCCCGCTGAACTACAAGATCAACTCGCCGAACGAGATCGACCTGACCCGGAAGAAGTTCAGCACCTGCAACGGCACGACCGAGTCCTTCGACTCGTACACGCCGAGCAACTCCACCACGAACGTGCCTGTGCCGACGATGATCCAGGCGGCGCAGAAGTCGACCAACACCTACTTCCTACTGCTGTCGCAGCAGGTCGGGCTGTGCCCGATCGCGAAGATCGCCCAGTCCCTGGGGCTCTACAACGCCCAGACCGGTCAGCCGCTGGACCAGGTGGTCTCGATGACGCTCGGCGTCGGCTACGTGACCCCGGTGCAGATGGCCAGCGCGTACGCCGCCTTCGCCGCGCGCGGCATGTACTGCACGCCGTGGCTGGTGACCGCCATCAAGGGCCCGACCGGCAAGTCGATCAACGCCCCGGGCGCGGACTGCAAGCAGGCCTTGGCCCCCGAGGTCGCCGACGGCGTCAACGCCGTCCTGCACCAGGTGATGGAACCTGGCGGTACCGGTTCGAAGCTGAAGTTCGGCAAGAGCGACCTGGCCGGCAAGACCGGAACCATCCAGGGCAACCGCGCCGTCTGGTACGCGGGCTACTCCAGCAAGCTCGCCGCCGCCTCCGTCGTCGCGGACGCGTCGCCGCCGTACGTCGATCTGGCCAAGCTGACGCTGGACGGCAGGAAGATCCGCGACGCGTCCGGTTCGGGGACCGCCGGTCCACTGTGGATGACCGCGATGGAGAACGCGCTGCGGTACTACCCGGCGACGAAGTTCACCGCGGCCTCGGACAAGACCGTGCGCGGGGACGTGAAGGACCTGCCGTTCGTCAACGGGATGAGCCCGGAGGACGCGGCGAACAAGCTCCGCCAGGCGGGGTTCGAGGCCGCGATCGCGCCGGGCACGGTGAATTCCGAGGAGACCGCGGGCACGGTCGCCTACACCACCCCGCGGCAGCGAGACGGCGCACCCGCGGGCTCGACGGTCACCATCCACATCTCCAACGGCTCCCGGAAGAGCCAGCCGCAGAACACCCCGCGGCCGCCGCAGAACACCACCAATCCCCCGGCGCCGCCCACCACGATCAACCCGAACTGTCCGCCCTGGAACCCGAAGTACCCGAACTGCGGCCGGCGTTAGGGCGGTCAGGCGCCGAGCTGGCGTTTCACCTCGGCGGAGACGACGGCGCCGTCGGCCTTGCCCTTGGTCCTGGGCTGGAGGGCACCCATGACCTTGCCGATGCCGCGCGGGCCGAGCTCGGCGGCGCCGGTCGCGGCGATGGTCTCGGTAACCAGGGCGACGATCTCCTCCTGGGTGAGCTGCTCGGGCAGGTACTCGGCCAGGATGTCCGCCTCGGCCTGTTCCTTGTCGGCGAGCTCGTCGCGGCCGGCCTCGCGGTACGCGGTGACGGACTCGCGGCGCTTCTTCGCCTCCGCGCTGAGCACGTCGACGATCTCGGCGTCGCTGAGGTCGCGGGCCTCCTTGCCGGCCACCTCCGCCTTGGTGACCGCGGTCAGCGCCATCCGCAGGGTCGACTTGCGGATCTCGTCACGTGCCTTCAGGGCGGCGGTCATGTCGTCGTGCAGCCGCTGCTTCATATCGGAGTTGGACATACCTGAGATTGTGGCAGGCTGGTGAAATGAGTTTGAGCGGGCTTGCCACCACCACCCTCAAGGCCACGGCGGTCGTGGGCGCCGTGGGCGCCGCCTGCGTCGCGTACGCGGCCGGCGTCGAGGTGCGGTGGTTCGCGCTGCGCAGAGTGACCGTCCCGGTGCTGCCGCAGGGCGCGGACCCGCTGAAGGTCCTGCACCTGTCCGACCTGCACCTGATGCCGGCGCAGGAGCGCAAGATCGCCTGGGTCAACGAGCTGGCCGCGCTCGAGCCCGATCTGATCGTGAACACCGGCGACAACCTGGCGCACGAGCGGTCGGTGCCGCCGCTGCTCCGGGCGTACGGCGACCTGCTCGACCTCCCGGGCGTGTTCGTGTTCGGCTCCAACGACTACTGGAAGCCGCACTTCAAGAACCCGGGGAAGTACCTGCTGCCCGCGCACAAGCAGCGGCACAAGCCGCACGGCCCGGACCTGCCGTTCGAGAAGATGCGCCGCGCCTTCACCGGCGCCGGCTGGACCGACCTGAACAACGCGAAGGCGACGTTGAAGGTGAACGGGCTCCGGCTGGACTTCGCCGGCACCGACGACCCGCATATCAAGCGCGACCGGTACGACGAGGTCGCGGGCGAGGTGGACCCGTCGGCCGACGTGTCCATCGGCGTCACGCACGCGCCGTACCAGCGGGTGCTGAACGGATTCGTCGGCGACGGGTATCCGCTGGTCCTGGCCGGGCACACGCACGGCGGTCAGTTGGCAGTGCCGTTCTACGGGGCGCTGGTGACCAACTGCGACCTGGACACGTCCCGGGTCAAGGGCCTGTCCACTTGGGGCCACGACGGCCGTCAGGCGGCTCTGCACGTCTCCGCCGGCCTGGGTACGTCGCCGTACGCGCCGGTCCGATTCGCCTGCCGACCCGAGGCGACCCTGCTCACCCTGGTCCCGCGAAACAACCCGATTTCGTCCCAGCCGCAGGCGCATGTAAGCTAACTCCGGCTTCGGGCTGTGGCGCAGCTTGGTAGCGCGCTTCGTTCGGGACGAAGAGGTCGCAGGTTCAAATCCTGTCAGCCCGACCAATCGAGGGCGGTGACTCCGGTCACCGCCCTCGTGCTTTGCTGGATCCGTGCAGCGTGTGGAGCTGGGTCAGGTCGAGTACGACGTCGCGGCCAAGGAGATGCAGGGCTGGGTCGAGGAGCGGCTGGCGGGGACGGCCGGGGACCGGTTGTTCCTGCTGAGTCATCCGCCGGTGATCACGTACGGACCGCGGACCGTGCTGGACGACCTGCCGGCGGAGGCGGCCGGGATTCCGGCGGTCGCGGTGGATCGTGGCGGGTTCGCCACGTACCACGGGCCGGGTCAGCTGGTCGGCTACCTGGTGATCGACCTGAAGCAGCGAGGGCCGGTGGACGTCGTGCGGTGGGTGGAGAACGGGCTGATCGAGGCGCTCGGTTCGCTCGGGTTCCCGCTGGTACGACGGGACACGCCGAAAGGCGCGCGCAGTCTCGTCGGGGTGTGGACCGAGGACGGGCGGAAACTGTGCTCGATCGGGATGCGGATCCGGCGCGGGGTCACCAGCCACGGCTTCTCCGTGAACGTCGACCCCGACCTGACCGTGTTTCACACGTTCACGAGCTGTGGCCTGCACGACGTGACGATGGTCTCGCTGGCAGAGCTCGCGGCCGAGCGCGGTGTGCCGGCCCCGACCGACACCGCCGTACGGGACGCGATCGCACGATCGCTTGGCGCAGCCTGAGTCGGTAGCCTGCGGCAATGAGCTCAGAGGACGACGACGGCCGGATGCCAGCCGACCTGGAGGCCGTGCTGGAAGCGGCCGACGAGGACCGGGCCGACGAGGCGGACGAGGGCCGGTACGACGGCCCGCCGCTGCCGCCGGCGCTCATCCTCGCCGTCGTCGGGCTGCTGTGCGGTTTCGCGACCGTCGCGCTGGTGTGGCTGAGTGAGCGCGGCTGCGAGCGCGTCCGCGACACCTCGAACTGCGGCGCGCTCGGCCTCCCCCTGCTCGTGCTGATCGTGGTCGTCACGATCGTCCTCGGCGGGCTCGCCCTGAGCCGGCTGGCGATGCCGCATCCCAGGCTGGTGGCGTTCCTCGGCGTCGCCTTCATGCTGGTCGTCGTCCTCGCCTTCCTCACCGAGCACCTGTCCTCGCCGTGGGCCCTGGCCGTCGTGCCGGCGCTGACCACGATCACCTTCCTCGTCGCCAACCTCGTCGCCCGACTGCTGGAGCGTGCCGATGCCTGACCTGCCCGTCTACGACTGCCCGCGTACGCCGGCCGCCCCGGCCCTCGACGGGACCCTGACCGACCCGGCCTGGGAGGTCGCGCCCTGGACGACCGACTTCGTCGACATCACCGGCGAGGGTCCGCGGCCGCGGTTACGGACCCGGGCGAAGCTGATGTACGACGACGAGTACCTCTACGTCGGCGGTCTGCTCGAGGAGCCGCACGTCTGGTCGACGATGAGGGAGAAGAACACCAAGCTGTTCGAGGAGAACAACTTCGAGCTGTTCCTCGACCCGGACGGCGACGGGCTGAACTACTACGAGTTCGAGATCAACCCGCTCGGCACGATCTGGGAGCTCACCCTGCCGAAGCCGTACGTCGACGGCGGCGTCCCGGTGGACCCGACCAACCTGCCGGGCCTGCGGACCGCGTTGCACATCGACGGCACCCTCAACGACCCGTCCGACACGGACACCGGCTGGTCGGTGGAGCTCGCCGTACCGTGGGCCGACCTGGCGTCGTACAACGAGGGCCGGGCCACCCCGCCGAACCCGGGTGACGAGTGGCGGATGAACCTGATGCGCTGCGAGTGGCCGCACGAGGTCGTCGACGGTGCCTACGTGAAGGGCAGCGAGCTCGACTTCTGGGTGTGGTCGCCGCAGTACGTGGCCGATATGCACCGACCGGACCGCTGGGGCGTCCTGCGCTTCTGAGCCCCGGTGACTCGCCGTCCACCCCTCGGGGTGACAATGAGTCACGTGGACTTCGGGGGTGGCGGCGGGTACGACGAGCAGGTCGTGAGCTCTATCGAGCACGCCTGCGACACCGATCCCCGCACCGCCCTGCGACTGGTCGCGGAGTACTCCGGCTACTGGTGGTCGAGCGGCCTGCAGGACGAGGCCGCCGCGGCTGCCGAGCGCGTACTGAGCATCCTGGGCCGGACGGTGCCTGTCGGGCTCGACGAGGAGTACCTGCTGACCGTGCTGCACGGCGCAGCGTCGGCCGAGCAGGAGCAGCTGGAGCTCGCCCAGCAGATCGTTGCCGCCACGACAGGCCCCTTCAAGTACTCCGTGACCGTGCTGCTGTGGGCGCTCGTGTTCGGGCCGTTCGAGTCCCAAGCGGTGGTGGAGGAGGTCCTCGAGCGCAACGAGGACGGTGACGCCTGGACCCGGGCCGCGGTCGAGCTGTGCCGCGGCTACCCCGGTCTGACCGGCGCGATCCCGGGCGAGGCCGCCCAAGCCCTCCGTACGGCGCTGGGTCGCTTCCGGATGCTCGACGACCGCTGGGGGATGTTCCTGGCGCTGACAGCCCTCAGGGACGTCGTCGACGACCCGGTCGAGGTCATCAGCGAGGCACTGGAGCTGGCCGAGAAGCTCCGGGCCGACGAGGAGTCCGGGCTGCTGCTGTGCCAACGCGGTGAGCTCCACCGGCACCAGGGCGACCTGGACGCGGCCGGCGAGGACTTCAGCTGGGCACTGGCCCTGGCCGAGCACGCCGACCTGCCGGAGACGGCGGCCGCGGCTCACATCGGCCTCGCCCGAACCGCGCGGTGCAGCGGCGACCTGCTGACCGCGAGGGAGCATCTTGCCGTCGTACTGTCCCGCGACTCCGACGAACTGGAAGACGCGCGCTACGAAGCCATGCACGAGCTGAACCTGCTGATCAACTCCGAAGCCTCCGCATAGGACCTCGGCACACTTCGCTGTAGGACGCCGGCACACCTGTGGCAGCGGCCACACAGGTGGCTCTCGCCGGAGTCCCGGACGGCTGGTTAGAGTCGAGAGCGACCCAGCCCTCGACACTGCAACGGAGCAGCCGGATGGACAAGACGTACGACTCGCCGCAGGCCGCGGTCGACGACATCGGCGACGGCGCGAGCCTCGCGGTCGGCGGCTTCGGGCTGTGCGGCAACCCGATGGAGCTGATCAGCGCCCTGCACGCCAAGGGGGTGACCGGGCTGAGCGTGGTGTCGAACAACTGCGGTGTCGACGACTGGGGCCTGGGAATCCTGCTCGCGGACAAGCGGATCGCCAAGATGACGTCGTCGTACGTCGGGGAGAACAAGGAGTTCGCCCGGCAGTTCCTGTCCGGTGAGCTCGAGGTCGAGCTGACGCCGCAGGGCACGCTGGCCGAGAAGCTGCGGGCCGGCGGCTGCGGGATCGCCGCCTTCTTCACGCCCGCCGGTGTCGGCACGCAGGTCGCCGAGGGCGGGTTGCCGCAGAAGTACAACACCGACGGCTCGGTCGCGAAGGCCTCGGAGCCGAAGGAGACCCGGGAGATCAACGGCACCACCTACGTGCTGGAGGAGTCGATCACCACCGACTTCGGCCTGGTGCACGCGCTGAAGGGCGACACCCACGGCAACCTGGTGTTCGACCGGAGCGCGCGGAACTTCAACCCGCTGGCCGCGATGGCCGGCCGGGTCACCATCGCCCAGGTCGAGGAGCTGGTCCAGCCTGGTGAGCTGGACCCGGACGAGATCCACCTGCCGGGCGTCTACGTCCAGCGGGTCGTTGCCGTCGGCAAGGACATCGAGAAGCGGATCGAGAAGCGCACGGTACAGCCCCGCGAGGCCTACGAGGCCCAGCGCGAGAAGATGGAGGCCTGAGATGCCGCTCACCCGTGAGCAGATGGCCGCCCGGGCCGCCGCCGAGCTCGAGGACGGCTCGTACGTGAACCTCGGCATCGGCCTGCCGACGCTGGTGCCGAACTACATCCCGGACGGCGTCACCGTCGTCCTCCAGAGCGAGAACGGCATCCTCGGCGTCGGCCCGTACCCGGTCGAGGGGGACGAGGACCCGGACCTGATCAACGCCGGCAAGGAGACCGTCACGACGTTGCCGGGGGCATCGTTCTTCGACTCGTCGCTGTCGTTCGGGATGATCCGCGGCGGCGCGATCGACGCGGCCATCCTGGGCGCCATGCAGGTGTCGGCCACCGGCGACCTGTCGAACTGGATGATCCCCGGGAAGATGGTCAAGGGCATGGGCGGCGCGATGGACCTGGTGCACGGCGCCAAGAAGGTGATCGTGCTGATGGAGCACGTCGCGAAGGACGGCTCGCACAAGATCCTCACCGAATGCGACCTGCCGTACACCGGCCGCGGGGTGGTCGACCGGATCATCACCGACCTCGCCGTCCTGGACGTCACCGAGGAAGGGCTGGAACTGGTCGAGCTCGCCGACGGCGTCACCTTCGACGACCTCCAGTCCAAGACCGGCGCCCCGATCAAGCAGTAACCGGTACGCCGGGCGTGCGGTGACGCACAGTGTCGCCGCACGCTCCGGGGCGGGTGTGGTTGGTTCGGGTGGGAGCGGCGACCGCATAGCGAGGGCTCGCACAGGGTCTGGTGGCTTGCCCCAGGCTATTTCCTGTACGCGTCCACCGGATGGTGTGTGCGCCCACCATGAGGCGAGCTTGCCGCTGTCCACATGCACGAACGGCACCTGTCACCCCTGGCGGAAGTCGGGTATGACGGGGGTATGGAACTGGACGTGTTCGTGATCGGCGGTGTCGGGGTCGACACCGTCGTGCGGGTTCCGGCGCTGCCGCTGCCCGCCGTCGAGACGATCCACGTCGACCCGGTCGAGTCGTACGTCGGCCACACCGGCCACGGCGTCGCGCTCGGCTGCCACCTGCTCGGGCTGCGCGCCGGTCTCGCGGACGTGATCGGCGACGACGCCGAGGGCTACCGCATCCGCCGCCTGTACGACGACCTCCGCATGCCGCTGCACGTCGCGCTCCATCCGAGCGGTACCCGTCGATCGGTGAACCTGGTCACCCCCGACGGCGGGCGCCTCGCCCTGTACGACGCCCGCCACCCGGCCGGACTGCGCGTCGACCCCGACCTCTGGCGCACGAACGTCGCCCACGCGACCCACGTGCACGTCTCGATCATGGACTTCGCCCGGGACGCGCTGTCCGACGCACTGGCCGCGGACTGCACGATCTCCACCGACCTGCACGACTGGGACGGCCGGAACGACTATCACAAGGACTTCGCGACCGCCGCCGACATCGTCTTCGTCTCCACCAGCGCGCTGCGGGCCGACGCGGTCGACTGGATCTTCGCCAACGGCCGCGCCGAGGTGGTGGTCGCGATGTCCGGCGCCGACGGCAGCTACCTGCACGTCCGCGACCGAGCCCCGCTGCACATCCCGGCCGTCGACCTGCCCGACCGACCCGTCGTCGACACGAACGGCGCCGGTGACGCCTACGTCGCGGCCTTCCTGGCCCGGCGGCTCGACGGCGTCGGCTGGTACGACGCCGCCCTCGCCGGATCGATCGCCGGCGCCTGGGCCTGCGGCTCTCCCGGCACGCACACCGACCTGATCACCGCCGAGGAGCTGGCGGTTCGAAGTAGAGCGCTCGGATGAAGCAGACCCGCGGCTGACCGACCGCGAACAGCACGCAAATCGACGACCGACTGCGGGGAGGTCCGCTCCGGTCTCGCGCGGGCCGTCCTGCGGGAGGAGAGCACCTCACGCCGGCTGGAGGTCAACCGCGGGTCGTCGGGGGATGCAGAGACAGCGGTGCGGTCACAACTGCCTCCGCGGCCGGCGGCCACCGCCAGTGCAAGGACCGCACCACGTCCCGCGCCCACCAGTCGTCGCCCCACCTGGATCACTCGCCGTTCAGGTCCTCGGCGAAGTCCACCCATGCCCAGCGGAAGTCGATCGGGTCGGCGAAGGTGGCGTTGCCGACCTTGCCGAGGCTGTTGATCACCGTGGCGGTGCCGTTCGCGTGGCCGACGGCACACGTCGCGCCGGCCGCCGTACCACTCGCCTCCGACGCCGGTGCGAAGTCGGAGGCATCAGCCCCACCGCGAGTACGACACCGAGCCCCGCGCCGATCAACCTTCGCCTCATGTCCCTGCTTCCCTCCAGCCCGGTGGTCCCCTACCTCCCCAGATGCGCCGGACGGCGTGAGTGTTTTCCCGTGTTGTGCACAGGAAGTGATCAACTGGATGAGTTCTGTGGACAGAATGGGTCTTCACCTACCGCCCATAGGGGGAGCACGCATGCGCAGAATTCGGTTCCGGACCGGGATCACTCTTCTGGTCGCCGCCGCGCTGGTCCCGCCGGCCGCGTTGACCGCGACCGCCGGACCTGCCGCCGTACCCGCCAAACCGTTCGTCCAGGGCACCACCACGGTGCCGGCGTACGACTACGACAACGCGATCCACGAGCGGATCGAGGTGGACGTGCCGAAGCTGGACGGGGACGCCAACGGCGTCGCCGACCGGATCACCGTCGACGTGATCCGGCCGGGTGAGGCCGCCGAGGCCGAGGTCGACGTCCCGGTCATCGTCCAGGCCTCGCCGTACTACGCCCGGGACGACAAGGCCTACTTCGACGGCAACGGTGTCCGCCAGGTGTTCGGCAGCTGGCTGGACAACTACTTCGTGCCGCGCGGGTACGCCGTCGCATTCGTCGACATGCCCGGCACGTTCCGGTCGACCGGCTGCAGCGACGTCGGCGCGGACCTGGAGGTGCTCGGCACCAAGGCCGTGATCGACTGGCTGAACCACCGAGTGCCCGGCTACAACGCCGACGGCGGCCGCGCCGAGGCCGACTGGTCCACCGGGAAGGCCGGCATGATCGGCGTCTCCTGGAACGGCACCATCGCCAACTCGGTCGCCAGTACCGGCGTCCGCGGCCTCGAGACCATCGTCCCGATCGCCGCGATCTCCAGCTGGTACGACTACACCCGCAGCTTCGGTGTGCCCTTCTACGACGAGTACATGGGCTTCCTGCACGACTACGTCAGCAACGACGCGTCACCGCGCTGCGTCGAGCTGACGAACGAGATCGAGCAGGACTCCGACACCCGCACCGGCAGCTACAGCACGTGGTGGGACCCGCGCAACTACAACCTGGACGCGCGCAACGTGCACGCCAGTGTGTACGTCGTCCACGGTCTCGGCGACGAAAACGTGAAGACCCGGCACTTCGGGGAGTGGTGGGACCAGCTGGCCCGCTACGACGTGCCGCGGAAGATCTTCCTGCACCAGGGCGTGCACCTGGACGGCTTCAGCTTCCGCGACCAGTGGGTGGACAAGCTGCACCCGTGGTTCGACTACTGGCTGCAGGGCCTGCAGAACGGCGTCATGCAGACTCCGCAAGCGACCGTCCAGCGCGAGGACGGCACCTTCCACGACGAGCCGCGCTGGCCGGCGGTCGGTGCGAGGCAGACCACCTTGAGGCTCAGCAAGGCGTCCGGCGCGAGAACCGGCGGACTGTCGATCGCCGCGGCGTCGAGCGACCCGGTGAGCTTCACCGGGACGGACGAGCCGTCCGCGGACACCGTCGTTCTCGATCCGGCCACGGCCCGGCCGGATCGGGCGGTGTTCCTGAGCGACGAGCTGGACAAGGCGGTCCGGGTCACCGGGACCGGGAAGGTGTCGGTCCGGGTCAAGGTCGACAAGGTTGCCGCCGGCATCAAGGCGCGGCTGGTCGACTACGGTACGGCGAACCGGTACACCAACGTCACCAACGTGCCGAACACCCGGGTGTGCTGGGGTGACGGGAACGAGCTCGACACCGGGTGCTACGCCGACACGCAGGTCAACACGGCGGTCTCGGACACGTCGGTCGTCGTCCGCACACTGGCGGACGTCGGGCACTACAGGTCCGTGTACACCAAGGAATCGCTGCGGGCGGGCCAGTGGTACGACCTGACGTTCGAGCTGAACGCCGACGACGTCGTCTTCGGGCCCGGCCATCGGCTGGGTCTCGTCCTGACGGTCGAACCCGACAACCCGTCGATCCCGTTCACCGGCGCCACCATCACCCTCGACCCGGCCCGTTCGTCCCTCACCCTGCCGCTCACCGGCTACACCGCGGCCCTGCAGACCGCGGCACCCCCGCAGTCCCGGATACCCGCCACCCGCCTCGCCCAACCCGAGCCGGAGAAGGACCCGGCCGAACTCATGCGCCAGATGGTGGAGGCATCCCGCTGACACCCATCCCACTCTGGTGGGTCAGCCCACCAGAGTCAGGGTTGGCCCACCGGATTCCAGGTAGCTGACCCACAGTCTGGTGGGCTGACCCACCAGACTGTGGGTGTGGCGGGCTGGGAGGTCAGCGGGTGAGTTCGGCGTAGGCGGTGACGAGGGTGGCGGAGTCCTTCTCCCAGTTGAGTTCGGCCGCGGCGGAGCGGGCACCGTCGGCGTAGGTGCCGTAGTTGTCGATCACGTCACGCACGGCCGCGGTCAACGACGCCGGATCTCCTGGTGTGTAAAGGGTTCCGAGCTTGTACTGCGTGACGACCGCACGCATCTCCGGAAGATCGGCGGCGACCACCGGTACGCCGGCCCGGACAGCGTGGAAGAGCTTGTTCGGCAGGGCCAGCCGGTGGTTCTCGCAGGTGTTGGTGAGCGTGACCAGCGAGATGCCGTAGGACCGCAGCGTGTCGTCGACCTCGTCGATCGAGCGCTCCGCCACCTTCTCCACCGGGCCCAGATCCAAGCGGTAGTTGGGATCCACCGACCCCATCAGCACCGTCCGGAACGGCGCCAACCGCCGGGCCGCGGCCACCACGGTCGGCAGATCACGCCCCGCGCCGACGCGACCGGCGTACAGCAGTCCCTCCGGCCGGTCGAGCGCCGCAGGCACCTCGTCGGCCCGGGGGAACGTGTTCCGGACGACGCGCACGTCAGCCAGCCCGCGTTCCCGCAACCGTTGCGCGATCCCGTCGGACACCGTGATGACGAGCCGCGCCTTGCCGGCCAAGGCAGCCTCGAACCGCCGGCCGCGCGCCCGCCACAACGGCGTCGGGCGGCCGGGAAGCGCCCGGTCGAACCACAGCTCATGGGTGTCGTAGACCAGCTCCGCCGACCACTGCCCGGCGAAGGAGGCAGCCAGCTCGAGCGTGTTGAAGTCGTGCGCGTGCACGACGTCGAACGGGCCGGCAGCCGCCACCCGCGGCGCCGCCGCGATCCGCCACTGCTTCTCGGTCCGGTTCCGGTGCTCCGGCAGCAGCAGCCACCGGCCGAACCGCTGGACCAGCACCTTCGGCCCGTTCCGGCCGTGCCCGACCGCGGGTCCGCCGTTGCTGCCCCGGAGTCCGGCCGACCGGGAGACCGACTCGACCGTCACTCCCGGTCCGACCTCGCTGTGCTGGTTCTCCAGCCAGGCATCGGGCACATCCCGGCCGATCACGTGCACCTCGTGACCGGCCGCGGCCAGCGCCGTCGCCTCCCGGAGGATCCGCGAGTCTCCGGCGATCGGGGACTGCGCGATCATCAGAATCCGCACTCAAACCTCGCCGTTCTCGGGTTCGCCGTTCACGAACGGCAGCAGGACCTCGACGGACTTCCGGCCGTCGTGCAGCTCCCGGACGTACGTCGGCCCCGCGTCGGCGAGCTTGCGGGCCGGGTCGCGTTCGGCGACCAGCCGCTCGATCACCTCGGCCAGGTCGTCCGGGGTCGCCTCCGCGATCGGCAGGTCGGTCGGCAGCAGCTCGCGGACCGAGTCCGCGACGTGCCCGACGGTGAGCCGTCCAGCCGCCATCGCCTCGCACGCGAGCACGCCGTACGAGCCGAGCAGCAGCTGGTCGACCACGACGTCGGCGTTCCGGACCATCTCCGCCAGCTCGGTGTGCGGCACGTCCTCGACCCGCTGGTACGTGATCAGGCCGCGCGCGTCCAGGTCGGTGAGCACCGGGTCGACGTACGCCGACCCCTTCAGCGCACTGGCCGACGGTGCGTGCAGCACCACCGGAACCTTCCGCTCGAGCACCGGCTCGGCCGAGCTGAACTCCTCACCGTCGACAGTCAGCGGGAGCCAGACGGCGTTCTCGACGAACTCCAGCAGGTCCGGCGTGGTGACGAACACCGGGCCCTCGTAGTCCGCGAGGTGGCGGCGCATGACGTCGTTGGCGGACTGCAGGCGCTGCGTCAGCTCCTCGTCGCGGTCCCTGAACGGCGAGTACCGGTACTTCGCCCGGTGCCGCGCGGGATCGCGGATGTCCGAGCCGTGGAAGATCACGCCGTGCTTGATCCCGGCCGAGTCGAGCACGGGTACGTCGGTCGTCCACAGGGCGCCGCGCTCCTGCCCGAACATCGGGCGGCCCGCCTCGAACAGCACGTGGGTCACTGTGCGCAATGTGTACGCGGTGAGCTCCAACTGCCAGCGCAGGTCCGAGCGGTACTGCCGGTACGTGCCCGTCCGGTGCGCTTGGAAGCCGAACGCGCCGCTGCCCGTCGTAAGCGACTCCGCGACCAGCCCCGGCTCCGCACGCTCCAGCGCGGTGGACCACAACCACGCCTGGCCGGCGCTGTTGACCGGGCCGATCAGCAGGTGAGGCTGCTTCTTCGCCACCCGGTCAGCGGGCTCGGAGACCGTCAGCCGCCGGCCGACCAGCTCGCCGTACAGGCTGCGCAGCTTGTCGGCCTGCCCGGCCCAGGAGACCTCCTGCTGGTACCCAGGGTGCGCCACGCGCTCGCGGTAGCTGTCCAGGTCGCCGAGGACCGTGCGCACCTTCGACGCCAGGTCGTGCGGGTCGGCCGCGACGAACACCTCGCCGATCCGGGTCCGGTCGACGAACTCCTTCATGCTCGGCATGTCGCTGACCACCACCGGCAGCCCGGCGAAGGCGTACTCGAAGAGCTTGTTCGGCAGCGCCATCTCGTGGCTCGGGTAGCGCAGGATCGGGATCAGCCCGACGTCCGCCGTCCGCAGGAACGCGACCACCTCGTCCGGCTTCACCGGATCGAGGCAGTGCAGCCGGTTCTCCACGCCGAGTGTCGCGGCCAGCGCCTGCAGCGCCCGGACGGCGTCCGTCGCGATCCCCGGCACGCAGACGACGGCCAGGTGCGCGTCCGGCAGTTCCACCAGCGCCTGGACGGCGGACTCCACCCCACGGGCCCGGGTGACGCCGCCGCTGTAGACCAGCAGGGGGACCTCCGGAGGCAGCCCGATCCGGCTGCGGACGTCGGTCACCTCGACCGACACGTCCGCCGGGTTCGGCGTGTTCATGATCACCGCGGGCTCGTGGCCGAGCTTGTGCTCCTGCCGCAGGCGGTGCGCGATCGCCGGGCTGACGGTGATCACCAGGTCGGCCTGGCCGATGTACTCGCGCTCGTGGTTCGCCCAGGCCGCGATCGACCGGCGGGTCCGGCCGCCGTACCGGGACAGGCCGGCGACGTACTCGTGCGCGTCGTAGACGACCTTCAGGTGCTTGCCGCGCAGCTTCGCCCGGCCGGCGGCACGGGTGGCGACACCGATGACGTGCATGTCGTGCGCGTGCACCACGTCGGGCTCGAGCCGGTCGATCAGGTCACCGAAGGCCATCTCGAGGTCGAGTGCTTCCGGGTGCAGTCGGCGCCACGGCGCCGGCCACGGCATCCGGTGGATCACGCCGTCGTAGGCACGCCAGCCGAACTTGAACGTTCCGTCGGCCTTCCGGCCGACCCCCTGGCGGACCCAGGCGGCCTTCTGGGCCGCCTGCCAGCGCCCCCGGCGCAGCAGCCGGGTGGCCACTCCGAGCTTGAACCCGAGCGGGTTGCGCTTCCCCTCCTTCGCCGCCGCGACGGCGTGCCCGGAGTCGGCCTTCAGTGCCCTCAGCTCGGCCTCGATCCGCCGGCTGCGGGCGGTGTAGGTCGACGTGTTCCTGTACCCCACCAGGGGCGGGCGCCAGGCCCGGCGGGCCGCCCGGCTCCGCTTCCGTTCCTCCCGGAGGCTGAACGGAACCGCCACCCGGACGATCAGCGCGCCGTCGAGAACCTCCCTCGACGGCAGATCGCCGGCCGAGACCCCGAGCACAGTCACCTCTGCCCCGGTCTCGGCCAGTGCGGCCGCCTCCTTGCGGACCCGGCTGTCGTTGGTGACGTCGTTCGCGACCATCATCACGACCCGCAGGTCGGCAGCTGTCACCCTCGAACCGGCCTTCCGATCACGATCCGGCGTACGCCCACCCAGCGAGCCGGGTCGGTGCGGTCACGGCCGTCGACGAGCACCTGCACCCCTGGCAGGTCGGCCGGGGTCAACTGCGCGTATTCCGGGTGGTCCGCCTGCAGCACGGCGGCGTCCACCGGCGCGCCCAGCGCGTACGGCGTGAAGCCGAGCCGACGGAGCTCCTCGTCGGTGTACAGCGGGTCGTGCACGGACACCTCCGCACCACGGGACTTCAACGCTTCCACGGCCGGGAAGACGCCGGAGAGCGCGGTCTCCTTGACGCCACCGCGGTACGCCGCGCCGAGCACGACCACCTCGGCCCCGGTCAGGTCGCCGTACGCGCCCTCGAGCAGGCCGATGGTGTAGTCGGGCATGCCGAGGTTCGCCTCGCGGGCGGCCCGGACGACGGTGGCGTCCGGGTCGGTCCACAGGTAGAGCCGCGGGTAGACCGGGATGCAGTGGCCGCCGACCGCGATCCCGGGCCGGTGGATGTGACTGTAGGGCTGCGAGTTCGACGCCTCGATCACCTGGTGCACGTCGATCCCGTGCTCACCGGCGAACCGGGCGAACTGGTTCGCCAGGCCGATGTTCACGTCGCGGTAGGTCGTCTCGGCCAGCTTCGCCAGCTCGGCCGCCTCGGCCGACCCCAGGTCCCAGACGCCGTTGCCGCGCTCCAGGTCCGGGCGCTCGTCGAAGTCCAGCACGGCCTCGTAGAACGCGGTGGCGCGCTTGGCGCCCTCCTCGGACAGGCCGCCGACGAGCTTCGGGTACTTGCGCAGGTCCGCGAACACGCGTCCGGTGAGCACCCGCTCCGGCGAGAACACCAGGTGGAAGTCCGCCCCCTCCTTCAGGCCCGAGACCTCCTCCAGCAGCGGCTTCCACCGGGTGCGGGTGGTGCCGACCGGCAGGGTGGTCTCGTAGCTGACCAGGGTGCCCGGGGTGAGGTGCTCGGCCAGCGAGCGGGTCGCGCTCTCCATCCAGCCGAACTCCGGCTCACCGGTCCGCTCGTCGACGAACAGCGGCACGACCAGCACCACCGCGTCACTGCCGGGGATGGCGTCCGCGTAGTCCGTGGTCGCCCGCAGCCGGCCGGCGGCCACGGTCTCGGCGAGCAGCTCGGCCAGGTGTGCCTCGCCCGGGAACGGCTCCTGCCCGGCGTTCACCTGCTCGACCGTCGCCGGGTTGATGTCGACGCCGACGACCTGATGACCCTTGGCCGCGAACTGGACCGCCAACGGCAGCCCGATCTTGCCTAAGGCAACAACACTGACACGCACGGGAACTCCCCTAGGTAGTGATTCTTCATCGGGGCCCTCGCAGCTTCCGTTCCAGCGGGTGCTCGACGAACTTGTACAGCAGCCAGGAGACGAGAATCGAGAGGGCGCAGATCCCGGCGTACCAAATCAGGTTGGCCCAGCCGGTCGGCCCGGCCACACCGTGGTACTCCTTGATCGCGTACAGGATGGTGGCGTGCACCAGGTAGAAGGCGTACGACCACTGGCCGAGGGCGACCAGCGGACGGCTGCGCAGCAGCGACCGCCCGCCCTGGGTGTCCCGGGAGGCGACGGCCAGGATGAGGAAGCCGTACAGCAGCGTGAGGACTTCCTTCTGGGTCAGGCTCATGGTGATCGCGAACGGGACCTGGGCCGGGTGCTCGCCGGAGTACCACAGCGTGAACAGGCCGCCGGCGGTGACCAGGAAGGCGAACCAGACCGGGATCCGCGGCTTCCAGCCGGTCCGCAGCGCGATCGCCAGACCGATGCCGAACAGGAACGCCACCGAGTGCAGGATCGGCTGCGGCAGCACCGGGACGACGTCCTTGTAGTGGAACAACGCCAGCCGGTAGGCCCCACCGACCACGATCACCGCGGCACACAGGATCAGGCCGCCGGCCAGCTTGAGCCGTTTCGTGGCCCGCCAGACGAACGGGAAGTACGCGTAGAAGAACGCCTCCACGGACAGCGTCCAGGACGCCGGGTTGCCGCCGTACAGGACGGTCGGGTCGTTCGACCAGCCGTGCAGCAGGAACACCGACAAGACGATGACGGTGACCGAGACCGGCTTGATCCACCACATGTTCTCGGGCGGATCGAAGCGGTAGAACACGAAGACCGCCGCGATCAGCGCGATCATGTGGGCCGGCCAGATCCGGGCGAACCGGCGGCGGTAGAAGGTCCGGAACCTCGTGCCCGGCTGGGCCGACCAGGTCAGCACGAATCCGGACAGTACGAAGAAGAACGTCACCCCGGACGTGCCGTACTTCAGGAAGTCGTGGATCGGCAGCGGCGCCAGGTTGGTCATGTGGTGCGCGAAAACGAAGAACGCCGCCCACCAGCGCAGGCCGGTGAGCGACTCCACCCGCGGCAGTCGCTTGCGGGGCTCGGCCGGCGGCGGCCCGGACTCACCCGGGAAGCCACTGACCGGCGCGCCCGGAGGCGGTGTGGCCGTGTCGGTGGACGTCAGGACCGAAGCCGCCGGCCCCGGAGAGCCCGGGGCGGGCGACTGGTTCTGTTCTTCGGCGGCTTTGGGCACGTGGCTACTCCGTGAGAGCGGTGACGACACGCCCGGCGGCGTGACCGTCACCGTAGGGCATGGGGCGGTCGGATGCCGGCGCCGGGCGGGCGGCCAGCTCGGGCAGTTTGCTCACGTCGGACGTGAGGACGTTCCAGCCGTCCTCGAGCGTCTCGACCCACTCGGTCTCGGTGCGCAGCGTGGTGCAGACCCGGCCGAGAAGAAAGGCCTCCTTCTGCAGGCCACCGGAGTCGGTGACCACACCGGCCGAGCCGAGCACGGCCGCGACCATCTCCGGATACGCCAGCGGCTCGTGCACATGCAGCGAGCCGTCGGGGCGCTCCAGCTTGATGCCGTGCTCCGCGCACTTGGCGACGAGCCGGGGGTGCGCCAGCAGCAGCACCGGCGTACCGGCCGCGGCGAGACCCTCGACGAGCGCGGCCAGCCGCTCCGGGTCGTCGGTGTTCTCGGCCCGGTGGATGGTCGACACGACATACTCGCCAGACTTGAAGGGAACGTCCAGCGGCTTGCCCAGGGACTTGTCACGGACCGCGTCGCGGACCCGGAAGCAGACGTCGGTCATCACGTCGCCGATCAGCCGCGCCCGCGCCGACAGGCCCTCGGTGGCCAGGTGGTCCATGGCCACCTGGGTCGGGGCCAGCAGGATGTCGGCCGCGTGGTCGGTCAGGACCCGGTTGTGCTCCTCCGGCATCCGCCGGTTGAACGAGCGCAGCCCGGCCTCCAGGTGCGCCACCGGCAGGTGCATCTTCACCGCCGACAGCGTCCCGGCGAGCGTCGAGTTGGTGTCGCCGTACACGAGCACCCAGTCCGGCCGGTGCTCGTCCAGTACGGCGTCCAGCGCGGACAGCATCGCGCCGGTCTGGACGCCGTGGCTGCCCGACCCGACACCGAGGTGGACGTCCGGGTCCGGGATCCGCAGGTCGGCGAAGAACACGTCGGACATGTTCTTGTCGTAGTGCTGGCCGGTGTGCACGATCACGTGCTCGTGGTCGGTGGCGGCGAACGCCTCCGCCACCGGCGCCAGCTTGACGAACTGCGGTCGGGCCCCGACGACGCTCAGGACCTTCATGACTACTGCGACTCCATGGTGATCGCCACGGTTCGGGCCTCGGCCGCCGACTGCAGCGCGGCCTCGGCGACCTGCACGGTGGCCAGGCCCTGCTGCAGCGTGACGATGTCGGCTTCCTTGCCCAGGACCGCGTCCCGGAACGCCTCGTGCTCGGTGCGCAGCGGCTCGGGCTTGCTGATCGCGTAGCGGATCATGTCGCCCTCGCTGACCCCGCGGAAGTGCGCGACGTCGTCCCAGGCGGTGGCGACCGTGCCGTTGGCGTGGAAGGACAGGTCGGCCAGCAGCGTGTCCGCGATGAACGCGCCCCTCTCGCCGGTGACGACGGTGAGCCGCTCCTTCATCGGCGACAGCCAGTTGACCAGGTGGCTGGTGACGGTGCCGTCGGCCAGCTTGCCGGTCACGGCGATCAGGTCCTCGAACTGGCGGCCGGACTTGTGCGCGGTCTGCGCGGCCACGGAGACGAACGGCGACTGGGTCACCCAGGCGGTCAGGTCGATGTCGTGGGTGGCCAGGTCGAGGGTCACGCCGACGTCGGCGATCCGGGCCGGGAACGGGCCCTGGCGCCGGGTGGTCATCTGGTAGATGTCACCCAGCTCGCCGTTCTCCAGCCGCGCCCGCAGCGCCTGCAGCGCCGGGTTGTACCGCTCGATGTGGCCGACCGCGCCGATCACGCCGGCCGCCTCGAACGCCTTGGCGATCTCGGCCGCCTCGGCGGTGGACCCGGCCAGCGGCTTTTCGATCATCGCGTGCACGCCGGCCTCGGCCAGTGCCTTCGCGGTCTCGGCGTGGTACTGCGTCGGCACCGCGACCATGCAGTAGTCGATGCCCTCGGCAATCAACTGGTCGATGTTCTCGTGCACCGGGCGACCGCCGGCCACGCCGAACTTGTCACCGCCCGGGTCCGCGACGGCGACCAGGTCGACGCCCTCCAGGGAGGACAGCACACGGGCGTGGTGGCGGCCCATCATGCCCAGGCCGATCAGGCCGGCTCTCAGGTTCGCCATCTCACGCACCAGCCTTCGCGACGGTGTTCACCGCGGACACGATCCGGTTCAGGTCCTCCTCGGACAGCGAGGGGTGGACCGGCAGCGAGAGCACCTCGGCCGCGGCCTTCTCGGTCTCCGCCAGGTCCAGCTCGCGCCGGAACGACGGCAGCCGGTGGTTCGGGATCGGGTAGTACACGCCGCAGCCGACGCCGTGCTCGGTGCGCAGCGCGTCGGCGAAGCCGTCCCGGTCCTCGGTCACGCGGATCGTGTACTGGTGGTAGACGTGGGTCGCCTCGGCGGCCACGGTCGGCACCGCGACACCCTGCAGGTTCGCGTCCAGGAAGGCCGCGTTCTCCTGCCGCTGCTTGGTCCAGCCGGCCAGCTTGGTCAGCTGCACCCGGCCGATGGCCGCGTGCAGGTCGGTCATCCGGTTGTTCAGGCCGACGACCTCGTTCTCGTACTGCTTGAGCATGCCCTGGTTGCGGAACAGCCGCATCCGGCGCTCGAGGTCGGCGTTCCCGACCGAGTTCATGCCGCCCTCACCGGACGTCATGTTCTTGGTCGGGTACAGGCTGAACATGGCGAACTCGCCGAAGGTGCCGACCGGCGCACCGTTCCAGGTGGCGCCGTGCGCCTGCGCGGCGTCCTCGTAGATCTCGATGCCGTGCTTGTCGGCGATGGCCTGCAGCGCGGTCAGGTTCGCCGGGTGACCGAACAGGTGCACCGGCATGACGGCCTTGGTCTTCTCGGTGATGGCGGCCTCGACCGCGGCCGGGTCCAGGCAGAAGTACGTCGGCTCGATGTCGGCGAACACCGGGGTGGCGCCGGTCAGCGCGACGCTGTTCGCGGTCGCGGCGAAGGTGAAGGACGGGACGATGACCTCGTCACCCGGTCCGACACCCGCGGCCAGCAGCCCCAGGTGGAGACCCGACGTGCCCGAGTTCGTCGCCACACAACTCCGTCCGGCGACCAGCGCTGCGCCGAACTCCTGCTCGAACGCCGCCACCTCGGGGCCCTGGGCCAGCATCCCGGACTGCATGACCCGGTCGACGGCCTCGCGCTCCTCCTTCCCGATGATCGGCTTCGCGGCCGGAATCGGCTGCACCATCAGTTCTCCTCCATGTCTTCAGCGGCCGGCCGCAGCCGCCCGTCGATCTCGATGTACATCTCACCCGTGCTCGGGCACTTCCACTCGCCGTTGCCGACCTCCAGCAACGGCACTCCGGCCCGGCCGACCCACTTGATCCGCCGCGCCGGGACCCCCGCGACCAGCGCGAAGTCTGGCACGTCCTTGGTCACCACCGCACCCGCGGCGACGGTCGCCCAGCGGCCGACCGTGACCGGGGCCACGCAGACGCTGCGCGCGCCGAGCGAGCAGCCCTCCTTCAGGGTGACCCCGACCGGCTCCCAGTCGTGGCCGCTCTTCGGCGTACCGTCCGGGGTGACCGCCCGCGGGAAGTAGTCGTTGGTCAGCACCACCGCCGGGCCGATGAACACACCGTCCTCGAGCGACGCCGGCTCGTAGACCAGGGCGTAGTTCTGGATCTTGCAGTTGTCGCCCATCGTGACCCCGGTCCCGACGTAGGCGCCGCGGCCGACGACGCAGTTCTCGCCCAGGACCGCGTGCTCGCGGATCTGGGCCAGGTGCCAGACCGACGACCCGTCGCCGATCGTGGCGCGGTCGTCGACGTCGGCGGATGGCGCGATGCGGGACGTCACAGGGTCTCCTTCGAACTGAGCCAGCTGGTGAGTGCTCGGGCCGAGCGATTTCCGTCGTGCAGCTCCGCCACGTACCCGTGGCCGGCGGCCGCCCGGTCGGCGGCGGTGTCACGATCTGCGATCAGGCCGGTGACGACATCACCCAGCGTCTCGGGATCCGCCTCCACGATCGGCACCTCTCGCCCAGTCAGAGTACGCACCTTCTGGCGCACACTGTCACCGACGTACGAGACGACGATCCGCCCGGCGGCGAGCGCTTCGGCGGCCGCCACGCCGTACAGACCGATTCTCAGCTGGTCTACAACGATGTCAGCGTCGCCGACGACGGCCGGCATGCCGCTGTGCTGCACGCCGGTGACCCGGCGGTACTCCAGGACGCCGCGGTCGTGCAGGTCCGTCAGGACGGCGTCGATCCGGCCGGTGCCCTTGAGCTGCGCGTTCGACGGCACATGGACGACCACCGGACGCTCGGTGCTGAACAACGGACGTGCTGCCCGCAGCCATGGCGCCGGATCGATCGCGACCGGCAACCACTGCGCGTCCGGTACGTCGTCCAGCAGGTCGACCGTGGACACGAAGACCGGCAGGCCGAGACTCTCGACCAGCTCGGCGTGCCGACGGGCCTGCTTCTCCAGCCGCTCGGTCAGATCGTCACCCGGTGTGAACGGCGACCAGCGCTCGCGCGCCGCGTGCCGGCTCGGCAGGCGGATGTCGGAGCCGTGGAACAGCAGGCCGACGTCGACGCCGGCGGCTCGCAGCGCGGCGATGTCCGCGGCCGCGTCCGGGTAGCCGCGGGCGCCGAGCAGCGGGCGCAACGACTCCACCAGGACGTGGGTGTACGAGGCGACGTACTGCTCCTGGGCGCGCTGCCACCGGGGCTGGGCGAACCAGGCGAGCGGAACGCCATAGTCGGTGGCGAACCGGAACTGTCCCTTGCGGTGCAGGACGAACGAGACGGCGTCGACGTCGGGCAGCGTCGTGGCGGCCTGGGCCCAGGCGTGGCCCTGACCGGCGGAGTTGGTCGGACCGACCAGCAGCCGCGTCCGCGCCGGCGCCACCGGCGGGAACGCCGGCAGCTGCGCGTAGGAGTACCGCAGACCACGCAGGCGCCGCCGGACCGCTCCCGCGGTCCGGGCGAATGGCGCCGGCAGATGCTCGCGGAGCGAACGCGACACCGTCATCGAATCACCCATGGCCCGCCGGCACCTTCAGCATGTCCAACTCGCGGCGGGCGGCCGGGATGCCGAGAACCACCGGAGTGCTCGCCTTTCGGCGGCCGAGGTTCCAGCCGGCCCAGATCGCACCGGCGTCGAGCGCGATCACGACATCGGCGGTGCCGATCGTGCTCAGCGCGTCGCGGTGGCTCAGAACCCTGTCCCAGAAGGCCTTTCCGAGTTCCTTGTCGGCGCGGTGCGACCGGAGGAACTTCAGGCCGGTTTTGATTGCCTTAGGCAACATGCCTTCGGCAACCTTCCGGGCGCCCCGGTTCCGCCCGGCGACAGTCGCGGCCGGCGGCGTCGTTCCGGTCGGTTCGGGCCTCGGCGCGACGGCTTCCGGCTCACCGGCTCCCCGCGGCCCGATGATGGTGAAGGTGCTGACCTTGCCGGCGTCCAGATCGGCAGGGGCGGCGACCCAGCTGATCACGGCCAGCGTGACCTCCGGGTCACCGAGGTCCTCGCGGACGGTGTCGAAGAACGCCGGCGGAAGCCGGCGGGTGCTCAGCAGCACGACGGTCGTGCTCACGCCCGGGCCCCCTTCACCGCGGCGGCCAGCCTCTCGATCCGCGGATCCAGTTGCAGGTCCCGCCGGTAGGACGCGCCGAACTCCCGCGCCTTCGCCCGGATGTCCTCGTCGGCCGTCCGGGCCGCGTGCGCGGCCTCGATCAACGCGGCCGCGATCGCCTCCGGCGTCACCTCGGACACCGGGAACCACAGCGGATGGCCGCGCAGTACGTCGGACGCCGCGTTCTCCGGGTCGTGCACCGAGACGATCGGCAACCCGGTCGCCAAGTACTCGAACACCTTGCCGCTGGTCACGCACCGGCCCTTGCCGAGCATCAGCAGCTGGACGTCGAAGTCGTCGTACGCCGTGGCGATCTCGCCCTTGCCGACCGGGCCCTCGTAGCTGACACCGGCCTCGGCCGCGGTGTTGATGGTGTCGAGCATGTCCGCCCGCGGCTGGGCGTAGAACCCCAGGTAGCCGTGGATCTTCGCCCGCGCGCCCGCGAGCTCCTCGGACCGCGAGGTGGCCAGTGCCCAGCCCTCGACGAACTCGGCCAGCGGCACCTTCGTCGAGACCGTGCCGACGTACCCGAACACCAGCGGGCGGTCGGTCACCGCGCCGCGGTCGTGGGTGTCCGGCACCAGATCGGCGTCGAAACCGTTGGCGACGGTGTGCATCCTTCCGGCCTGGGCCGGGTAGAGCCGCTCGTGCCAGCCCTTGATCGGGTCGTTCACGAACCAGACCTCGTGCGCCGACTCGACCAGCTTCCTCTCCCACCGGGCCGCACGGCTGTTCGGCTCGTGCAGGCGGTCGCCGGTGAAGACGTCCAGCAGCCAGGCGTCGCGGTAGTCCATCACGTACGGCACGCCGTGCTTCTTGTGCAGCCGGTACGCCGCGGTGAACGTGACGTGCGGGTTCGCGGTGGCCAGAGTCAGGTCGACCGGGTCGGCCGCGTGGATCCGCTCGGCGGCCTGCTCGACGACCGAGCGCCACGGCCCGTACCCGGTCTCCGGGAACGGGATCTGGTCCTGCCTGGTCCGCCACTTGCTCCAGAGCTTCGGGTTCGACGCACGGGTCCTGGACCACTTGCGCAGGTCGGCCTCGAGGACCGGCCACTCGAACGGCACCCGGACGACCTCGACCGACGGGTCGATCCGCGCCTCGAGGGTCGGGTCGACCCCGGTGAACCGCTGGAAGGTCTCGCGTTCTGCCGTCAGCACGGTCACCTTCCAGCCGAGCGCGGCGAACCGGTTGGTCGTGGCCAGCGCCCGGTAGACGCCGCCGCCCCGGCAGGGCGGGAAACCCCAGGCGACGTACAGCAGGTGGGGACGGCGGTCGGTCATGCCCTGCCTCTCAGCAGGCTGAGAATCGCGTCGGCCAGTTCGTCGTACGGCGTGGTCGCGGACAGATGGTCCGCTGCCCACTGCAGCGCGTGGTCGCGCAGCTTCTCCAGCTCACCGGGCTCCGCGGACCAGCGCCGCAGCGTCTCGGCCGCCTCCGCCACCGAATCCACCAGGACGCCGCCGCCGGACTCCTCGATCACCTTGGTCTGCCGGGGAAGCCGGGTGGACAGGACGGGAAGACCGCTGGCGAGGTACTCGTAGATCTTGGACGGCATCGCCTCGACGAAGGCCGGCGTCGGCTGGAGCATGGCCAGGCCCGCCCAGGCGCCTTCGGTCAGCCGCCACGCGTCTGCCGGTGGCTGCCGCCCGTGCAGCCGGACCCGGCCGGCCAGGTCGGGCTTCGCGATCCGGGCTTCGAGCTGGTCCCGGTCCGACGGTGCGACCGGGCCGATCAGGTCGAGCGACCAGTCCGGCGCCCCGGCCACGGTCTCGACCATGTCGAACAGGCCCCGGCTGGCGCGAAGGTCCCCGACGTACACCGCCCGCGGCGTCCCCGACGGCGGCGCCGGGGTGAGGAATGCGACGTAGGGGAAGTTCTGCACGACCAGCCGGCGCTTCGCCTGGTGCGGGGCGAGGTGGGAGTCGGCGACGACGGTCAGGTCGGCACCGGCGGCCAGCTTCGAGCCGGCCCGGACGATCAGCCGGGCCGGCAGCCCGGCCAGCCCCTGCGCCCAGGCGCGGTCGGCGAGCAGCCGGTCGTAGTCCTCGTGGACGTCGGCGACCATCTTGCGGCGGCGCAGCGTGGTGACCAGACGGGTGACCGGGATCATGTCCGGGTCCACCGTCATCACCACCTTGGCCTTGGTGCGCCAGGGCAGCACCGCCGTCCGGGCCAGCCGCTGGACCAGGCTGCCGCGCGGTCCGGCGTGTACGGACGCCCCGGCCGGCCCGCCCTCGGCCTCGCCCAGGCCCCACAGCTCGACACTGAGGTCCCGGTGCTGCAGCGCCGCGGTGATCTTGTGCAGGCGGGCATCGGCCACGTCGTGACCGGTCGTGATGATCCCCACGTCCGGCGCCGTACTGCGTGACATCGGTCAGAGGTCCTCGAGTGAGACGGATTCCTTTTCCCCGACCTGCAGGAACTTCGTGTACGCCGCGATCACCTCGTCCGGCTGACCGCGCATCATCAGCTTGCCCTTGTGCAGCCAGATGCAGTCGTTGCAGAGGTCGCGGACGCTGCTCATCGCGTGGCTGACCAGGAACATCGTCCGGCTGTTGGTGACCAGCTCCGACATCTTGGCCGCGGCCTTGGTCTTGAACTTGGCGTCACCGGCGGACAGCGCCTCGTCGATCATCAGGATGTCCGGGTCCATGTGCACGGCGACCGAGAACGCCAGCCGGCTGAACATGCCGGACGAGTACGTCCGCATCGGCATCTCCATGAAGTCACCGAGCTCGGCGAACTCGGCGATCTCCTCGTACCGCGCCTGGATCTCCTTGCGGGTCATGCCCGCGGCCAGACCGCCGAGGACGACGTTCTCCCGGCCGGACAGCGCGGCGTTGAAGCCGACACCGAGGGACAGCAGGGTGGAGACCCGGCCGTGCACCTCGATCCGGCCCGAGGTCGGCGGCAGGATGCCGGCGATCGAGCGCATCAGCGTCGACTTGCCGGCGCCGTTCGCGCCGATGATGCCGATGGTGGTGCCGTGGTCGACGTCGAAGGACACATTCTGGACGGCCTTGACCTCGCGGACGGCGCGCTCGCCGCGGCCGAACCGGACGATCGCGCTCTTGAACGTGGGCACCCGCTCGAACGTGGTCCGGTAGGTGATGGACACGTCCTGGACCTTGACGGCGGGGACGCCTGCTGGGGTCTTCTGCATCGGCTTCTTCTCTGCCTCAGAGACGGACAACGAACTCACGCTCCCTCGACATGAAGAACAAGCCACCGATCACGGCCGCGGCGGCCGCCCAGGCCACCCCGCCGATCCAGTACCCCGCCTCCGGGATGGTGCCGCGGACGAGCAGGTCGGTCCAGCCGCCGAGCAGGGAGTAGAGCGGGTTGAACATCATGAACTTCTGGAACCGCTCCGGCGCGTCCTCGGCGAACCACAGCACCGGCGACAGGTACAGCCAGATCCGGACGAAGTACGGCAGGAAGCTGGTGGTGTCGCGGAAGTACACCTGCAACGCGGCGAAGATCATCCCCATCCCGGCGGCGAAGACCGTCAGCATGAGCAGGAACACCGGGGCCAGCAGCATCTCCCACTTCAGCGGCTGCCGCGTGACCAGGTGGATGACGCCGTACACGATCATCGTCGGCAGGAAGCGGAAGAACGCCGTCCGCAGCGCCGACAGCGGGAGCAGCATCCGCGGGAACGACATGTTCATCAGCAGCTTGCCGCCGCCGACCACGCTCGACGCCCCGGTCGTCATCGCGCCCGAGAAGTAGTAGAACGCGAACAGACCCGCACAGAGGTGGACGAACCGTGCGGTCGCGTCGTCCCGCGAACCCGCGCCGCTGAGGATGTCGACGAGCACGTAGTAGACGCCGGCCAGCAGCAGCGGGTTCAGCACCAGCCACACCTGGCCGAAGAAGGTGTTCGTGTTCGCCGCCCGGATGTTGGTCCGGGACATCTCGGCCGCGAACTCCCGCCGTTGCCAGAGCGCCTTGAAATAGGGACGCAGCGGCGGCAGGCCGACCTTGTGCGGTTCGTACACGTGCACCGACGGGTTGAACTCCTCGTCGACGCTAGTCGCGTTCATTCAGGCGACGCCTCTCTCTGCCAGAAGTCGTGTCGCCGCCCGGTACGGCGGCGGCCACGCAGACCGAGAAGCAGAGTAGCGGATCGGCATCAGGGCCGACGACACAGTGGTCCTCCATAGTGAGCAACGACGTACAGACGGCTACCAAACGTCGCGCCCGACTGTGCAACCGACCGATGAGTCGTTTCTTCGCCGATCGTTATCTGGAATATACATTTGACGGCCTTGAACGACCAATTCAGCGGTACGACGCCCCGGGTACCCCGGAAGTTCGCGCGCCGGGCGTGATCTGCCGCACGCGCCCGATCGAGCGGCGGTCCGGTTCCGGAGGATGCGCTCCGGGGCCTCTGCCCGTTGGCGCCGTGCGGCACTCGGCTGCGGCGGCGGTTACCGTAGGGCGGCTACAACCCACGCAGAAGAGAGGCAGCCCCGTGTTGAAGATCATGACGGTCTACGGGACCCGTCCCGAGGCGATCAAGGTCGCACCCGTCCTGACGGCGCTCGAGGCCGAGCCCGACATCGAGTCGGTGCCGGTGGTCACCGGCCAGCACCGCGAGATGCTCGACCAGGTCAACGAACTGTTCGGCATCGTCCCGCGGCACGATCTCGACATCCTGCAGCCGGGGCAGACCCTGGCCGGCATCACCGCGCGCATCATGGAGCGTTTCGACCCGGTCCTCGCCGAGGAGAAGCCCGGTGTGGTGATCGTCCAGGGCGACACCACGACCTCGACCGCGGCCGCGCTGGCGGCGTTCTACCGCGGCATCCCGGTCGTCCACGTCGAGGCCGGACTGCGGAGCGGCGACATCAACTCGCCGTTCCCCGAGGAGGCGAACCGCCGGCTGACCTCGCAGATCACCACCCTGCACCTGGCGCCCACGTCACGCAGCCGGGACAACCTCCTCCGCGAGGGCGTCGGCCCCGCGACCGTCGTGGTCACCGGCAACACCGTGATCGACGCGCTGCTCGCCACCGCCGCCAGCCCCGTACCGCTGACCGATCCGCAGCTGGCCGCGCTGGTCGCGGCGGACGCCCCGATCCTGCTGGTCACCAGCCACCGCCGGGAGAGCTGGGGCGCCGCGATGGAAGGCGTCGGCCGGGCGCTGGCGCGGATCGCGGCCGCGCACCCGGAGCTCACCGTCGTCCTTCCGGTGCACCGCAACCCGGTGGTCCGCGCGGCCCTGCTGCCCGTGCTGGACGGACATCCGAACGTCGTGGTCACCGAGCCGCTGTCCTACGCGGAGTTCGCCACCGTCCTCGCCGCCGCCCGCATCGTTCTCACCGACTCCGGCGGCATCCAGGAGGAGGCGCCCAGCCTGGGCAAGCCGGTCCTGGTCATGCGCGAGAACACCGAGCGCCCGGAGGCGGTCGACGCCGGCACCGTCCGTCTCATCGGCACCGACGAGGACCGCGTCGTCAAGGAGGTCGAGCGGCTGCACCTCGACCCGGCGGCCTACTCGGCCATGGCGCAGGCGGTCAACCCGTACGGCGACGGGCAGGCAACCGCCCGTACCATCGCCGCCGTCCGGGCGCTGTTCGGCCTCGGCAGCCGGCTCCCCGACTTCACCGGCTGACGGGACCCGGCTGCGGGATCAGCCCGTCAGCGCGGCCGCCCAGGCCGCGCGGACGACGGCGAGGTCGTGCCGGCCGCCGTGGAGGCGGGAGGCGGCGCTGCGCTTGGCGAACTCCGCCGGGTCGGCGGCCGCGGCGGCGATCGTCCGGACCAGTGCGTCGATCGAGTCGTACGACGCGTCCGGTCCGTACAGGTCGGCCGAGCCGTGCTCGGCCGGGGTCAGCACCACCACGCCCGCGGCCTGGGCCTCCACGACCCGCTGATCGAGGCGGCCGCGGCGGCGCGGGACCAGCAGCCAGCCGATCTTGCGGTACCAGCTGGGGAGGTCGCTGTCCGGGTACTCGAACGCCACCCGTGCGGCGACCTCGGGCGTCGCCCCGAGCTCGGCGACGAGGGCCTGGTAGTAGCTGCGTTCGAGCTGGTCGGCCGGGAGGTCGTCGGCCTCCCACGGCAGTCGATCGCGGACGTGCAGGCTGAACTGTTCGTCGGCGGCGAGCAGGCCGCGCAGCGCCGTCACGGCGGCGTCGGGCCGGGCGGACGGGCTCAGGTCGAGAACGCCGACCCGGTACCGGCGGCCGGTTAGCCCCGGCCGGTCGACGTACGCGGTGTCGACCGGAAGCGGAGCATGGTGCAGGCGCTCGGCCGGAACGTCGAAGGCGGCCGAGAACGCCGCCAGGTCGGGCTCGGTCTGGAACACGAAGGCGTCGACCTCGTCGAGCCTCGCCTCGCGCAGCGCGGGCTCGTCGGTGCGCAGGTCGCGGACGTGCGCGATCAGCCGCTGGCCGGTAGCCTTGCGGCGAGTGGCCCACGGCAGGTACGGCGTCGCGTCCTCGACGACGACGGTGCCGGCGGCGGACAGCTCGCCGAGCCGGGGTTCCTCCTGGCCCGTCAGCGTCGGGTCCCACTGGGCGACGCGGACGTTGCCGGCGCACTGCCGCAGCACGGTGTGCGTGCCACGCGTCGTCCCCAGGTCGCTGCCGACGAGCAACAGCGGGCGCCCACCGGTGAGCGTGACGCTCGGCCGGACCTCGGTCGCCCGGAGTGCCGCGTGGATGCGCTCGACGGTGTTGGCCATGCGGTACTGGTCGATGGCGTCCATCGCCTTCTTGCGCGCGTCCTCGAGCAGGTCGCGGTCGCGGGCGACCCGTTCGACGGCGTCGAGCACCGACTCGAGGGAGGCGTCGACGAACAGCGGGTAGTCCTCGCCCAGCAGCTCGACGTGCGCGGCGATGCGGTTGACCACCGGGGCCACGCCCATGGCGCAGTACTCGAGCACCTTGGTGGACAGCTCATGGGTGGAGTCGAGCTCCTGCGCACGCCAGCTGAACCCGATGTCGGCCGTCTTGGAGTACGCCATGGCGTCGTCGCGGGAGAGCCCGCCGGCCCACTCAACGCCCGGGCTGGACGTGACGGCGGCCCGCATGCGGGCACGCCAGGTGGGCGTGCGGGTGGAGTGCATGATCTTGTCGCCGATCATCGACAGCGACAGTTCGACGCCGCGCTCTGCCAGCAGCCGGGGCACGTCGCACAGCTCGAGCGTCTTCCAGCCCTCGGCGAATTTGCCGGCGTAGACGCCCTTCAGCCGGCCGGCCGGCGCCGAGCGGCCGCGCAGTGGGCCGAGGTCGTCGGGGATCATCGGGTTGATGACGACGCACTTCCCGACCGACGCGGGCACCCGGTACTCCATGTAGGAACGGGAGTCCTCGGTCTGCACCAGCATGCGCTCGGAGGCCAGCGAGATCTCCTCGAGGTCGCGCAGCCGCTCCGGGGTGGGTTCCGCGCCCGGCTCGGGAAGGTCGATGACGTACGGCCAGAACCGGCCGTCGAACGCGCGCGTCCGGGCCAGCTCGTTCGAGATGGCGAAGCCGCGCGAGATGATCTTGTCGAAGCGGTGGGCGCGGTCGAGTTCGACGACGCGCTCCGCGACCTCCTTCACCGACAGCAGTCTCGACGGCGGGACGGCGTCGCCGAGGCCCTCGAACGGGTCGACCACGGTGACGTTGTCGAGGCCGGCGAGCGGCTCGAGCATCTTCCGCGAGATGATCCGTGCCTTGAGCAACAAGGTGACGTGGGAGTTCGTCCGCGCGAGCACCTGGGCCATGGAGACCAGCCAGATGGTCGACCCGTCGATGAGGTTGATGTTCCCGTCTCCGTAGAGCAGGACGCGGCGCTCCACGGGGGTCGGCTGGGGGGTCATCGATCTCCCTCGACGGCGGCGCGGGCGACTCGGTCGAGCAGGCTCACGACCGGGGACAGGGGCACGGGGCCGAGGACGGGGTCGGCCTGCTGGGCGAGCGGGAGGACCACGTCGGCGGCGCCGCGCAGCAGATTGGTGCCGACGTTCGGCGCGTCGGCGGAGTCGAGCAGGACGACGGCCGCGCCGTGTTCGCGCGCCTCGTCGGTCCACTCCAGGATCTCGAGCAGCAGCGCCGTACCGGACGACGTCTCGGCGGTGCTCCAGGGGCCGGACTGCAGGGCGGCCCGCTCGACCACCAGCACGTCGCCCGGCTCGATCATCGTGCCGAACGCCCGCGCCCCCGGCGTCACCGCGGCGACAGCCAGGTCGTCGCCCAGCCGCCGCGCCGTCGCGCCGGTCAGCACGCCGACGACCCGGGTGACCGACGCCGGCTCGCGGCGGGCGTCGGACTGATCTGCTTCGGCGTCCGGTGCTTCCTCGGCCTCGGGCTCGTCCTGCGGTTCGGCGACCAGGTGCTCGGGGTAACGCAGGGACAGAATCCGCTCGGCCGCGCGCGACGGCGAGTCGGGGACCTCGTGCACACGACGTCGGCCGCGGACGATACGTCGGGCCTTGCGGACGGCGCGCGTGGGCAGCGAAGCGGGCATCAGCGCCAGAGGCCCTTCGTGTCGATGACGCGCTTGCCTTCCAGCATCGACCGGTCGACACCGCGGAACTCGTCGTGGTCGACCAGCAGCACGACCACGTCGGCGGCCGCGATCGCGCCGGTCGCGTCGGCCAGGTCGACGTTGGGCAGCCCGGCGAGGTCGGCCGGCAGCTTCTCGATGTGCGGCTCGACCGCGAGCACCTTGCAGTCCGGCAGCTCGGCGGCCAGGTCGCGGACGATCTGGCGGGCCGGCGACTCGCGGAGGTCGTCGATGTTGGCCTTGAACGCCAGCCCCAGCGCGGCCACCGTCGAGGCCCCGGTGCCGGCGACCGCCTCGGCCACCCGGCCGACGACGTACCCGGACTTGCCGTCGTTGACCTGCCGCGCCGTGCGGATCAGCGTCGCCTCCTCGGGCGCCGCCGACACGATGAACCAGGGGTCGACGGCGATGCAGTGCCCGCCGACGCCCGGCCCGGGCTGCAGGACGTTCACCCGCGGGTGGTGGTTGGCCAGCTCGATGAGCCGCCACACGTCGACGCCCAGGCGGTCGCAGATCAGCGACAGCTCGTTGGCGAAGGCGATGTTGACGTCGCGGAAGGAGTTCTCGGTGAGCTTGGCCATCTCGGCGGTCACGGCGTCGGTGAGCAGCAGCTCGCCGCGGCAGAAGCGCTCGTAGAGCTCCTTGGCCCGGCGCGCGGCCTCCTCGGTGAGGCCGCCGATGATGCGGTCGTTCTCGACCAGCTCGGTCATGATGCGGCCGGGCAGGACCCGCTCCGGGCAGTAGGACACGTGGATGACCGGCCGGCCGTCCGCGCCGTCGAGGCTCAGGGCGGGGTTGGTCGCCAGGATCTCCTCGGCCATCCGCTGCGTCGTGCCGGGCGGCGAGGTGGACTCGAGAATGACGAGCTCACCGCCGGTCAGCTTCGGCGCGATCGACCGGGCCGCGGACAGCACGTGGCTCAGGTCGGCGGTCTTGTCCTCCTGGAAGGGCGTGGGAACGGCGACGATGTACGCGTCGGCGGCCGGCGGCTCGGTGGTGGCGTCGAGCGAGCCCGCGGCGACGACATCGCGCAACACGTGGTCGAGATCGGGCTCGACGAACGGCAGAGCGCCGTTGTTGACCGCCTCGACCTTCCGCCGGTCGAGGTCGACGCCGGTGACCCGGCAGCCCGCGCGGGCCAGTACAACGGCGGTAGGCAGGCCGATGTAACCGAGCCCGAGCACCACGATGCGCGACTGCGCATTCATATCGTTCTCTCCTCAGAAGGTGGCTGCGACGCCCCCACTGGAGCGCATTGTCCCGACGTAGTCTATGCGCCGAGCGGGGTAGTCTAAGCACCGACCGGGCGGACCGACGACACTCGCCTGCCTTGCCAGTCCCTCCGACGAAAGCCATTCGATGTCGCAGCTCAAGACCATGGTTCGCGCGCCACGTCGCCTCGTGCTCCGCGCGCTCCGCGGCCCAGTCCGAGCGCTCCTCCGCCCGTTTCGTCCGCAGATCAGGGCAGTGCGGCGCCGGCTGCCGCGCCGGGTGAACGTCTACCTCACCCGTCTGCTGAATCCGCCGCCGGTGGCCCGGCCGGTCGCTCCGCCGGTCCCGCCCGAGCTCGTCGAGCAGGCGCGGGCGAGCCGCCCACCCGTACCGGACACCCCGACAAGGCTGTACGTGGCACCGGCCAACTTCGCCGGGCAGGGCTGGCTCTGGGCGCGCGCGGTGGAGCGGCAGCTGACCGGCGTCGGCGCCGTCACCATGGTCGGCATCCCCAGTGGCTTCCGGTTCTCCTCCGACCACCACGTGCCCGACCAGGTCTACCTGCGCTCGGCCGAGTGGCAGAGCGAGCAGTTCGAGTACGTCAGGCAGGGCTTCACGCACGCGCTGATCGAGGCGCAGCGGCCGATGTTCGGGTCGCTGTTCAGCTCCAACGCCTTCACCGAGGCGCGGGTGCTGACCGGGTACGGGCTGCGGGTCGCCACCATCGCGCACGGCCGCGACGTCCGCCTGCCGAGCCTGCACCGCGAGAACTACCCCTGGTCGCCGTACCTGCCGGAGGAGTGGGCCGAGGTCGACGTGCTCGAGCGCCAGGTCCGCCGCAATCTCGCCGGTCTGGCCTCACTGGATCTGCCGACCTTCGTGTCCACGCCGGACCTTCTCGACGACCTCCCCGACGCCACGTGGTGCCCGGTGGTCATCGACCCCGCCCTGTGGGAGACCCCGGAGCCGCCACTGGAACGGCCGCGGCCGGTGGCGGTGCACGCGCCCACCAGCTCGAAGTTCAAGGGTTCCGACCAGGTCGACGAGGCGATGACGGACCTGCACGAGCGCGGGTTGATCGAGTACCAGCGCATCCAGGGCGTCTCGCCCGAGGAGGTGCGCCGGATCATCGGCTCGGCCGACCTCGTGCTCGACCAGTTCCGCCTGGGCAGCTACGGCGCCACCGCCTGTGAGGCCATGGCGGCCGGCCGGGTCGTGCTGGGCCACGTCGCGGAGCACAACCGGCGGCGGGTGCACGAGGCGGCCGGTGACGAGCTCCCGGTCGTCGAGACGACGGTCGAGAACATCCGGGAGGTCGTGCTCGAGCTGCTCGAGGACCGCGGCCGGGCCCAGAAGATCGCGGCGCAGGGCCCGGGCTTCGTCCGGCGGCTGCACGACGGCAGCTACTCGGCCACCACGCTCTCGTCGTTCCTCACCGAGAACTGATCCCGCCCGCCGGCGTCCGGCGGTGAGGGCCCCAGGGGGTGCGTGCTGGCCGGGGCGAGCCGGGACGGGGACGTCAGGTCCCCGCTCCCCATGGACAGCCTCACCATCCACGGAGCTCCGCTGCGCACCTCCCGGGGCCCGGGCCGCGTCCGGGCGGACACGGCCCTCACCGACGATCCGGGGGCCCGTCCGCCATGGGCGGAAGCGGACGCTGCGCACGCCGGATCGGCCGGCACGATGACCAGGGCGGCGGTCATCGCGCCGAGGTCGACGGGAGGGCGGGACGGCGCCAACGCGTCGTTGTGCATCGGGCTCTCCTCCTCATCGGCCTCACGATGGAGATGCACAGTTTGTACACCCTCCAGCACAGCCGGTGATGGCACTAAGGTGCGAGGGCACCGATGCGCCGGGATCGAGACCCAACCGAAACGGGCTCCGCTGACGTGACAGCGAACTCAGGCCAGAATTGGAACAGCAGCCCGGCGGCGCTCAGGTGGTCCGTCGCCGGGCTGCTGGACCTCAATTCTCGCTCACAACTGCGCGGAAATGGTGGCCAGATGGTGACACGGCACAAGAATGCTGACAAGACAACAAATATTGCTGGATGCAACCACGTCGACACAGACAGTGCACGCCGCGTTGGAACGGCCCTCCTAGGCTGGAGGGGCGGTAGCGGACAGTGACCGCGCTCGGAAGGGAGGGGAGGGTAGTGAGCACCACCGACACGGAGCGTGCCGATCATCTGCGTGTGCTCGGGCTCAGCGACGACGAGATCAAGGTCTACCAGCACCTGTTGCGGACCGGTCCGTCGTCGGTCACCGAACTGGACGAGGCGGTCCCCGACCGCGCCGCGAGTATCGACGCCACCCTCGGCGGACTGGTGCAGGCCGGTCTGGCCCGGCGGTCCGGCTCGGACCACTCCCGGTACCTGCCGGTGCCTCCGGACGCCGGTCTGGAGGCGATGACGCTACGCCGTGAGTCCGAGCTGAAGCAGGCTCGAATCGAGGTACTGAACGCGTACGACGAGTTCCGCCGGACCGTGCACAACGAGTCGACCACGCACCTGATCGAGGTCGTCACCGGCAACGCGATCGTCGAGCGGATCCGACAGATCAAGGGCGGGGCGCAGCGGGAGATCCTGGCCATCGACTCCCCGCCGTACTACATCGGCGGCCCGAACCAGGAGGAGATCGACCACCTCAAGCGTGGGGTCTCCTACCGGGTGGTGTACTCGCCGGAGTCGGTCGAGGTGCCCGGCTACCTGACCGAGAACATCCTCCCGTGCGTAGAGGCCGGCGAGCAGGCCCGGGTACTGCCCGACGTACCGGCGAAGCTGACCATCATCGACGGCTCGATCGCGTTCGTGTCGATGTCGGTGCGCGACACCGACGTGAACCGGTCGCTGCTGATCATCCGACCGAGCAGCCTGCTGACCGCGTTGATCGGCATGTTCGAGCTGTGCTGGCGCAACGCGCTGCCGCTGCACGCCTCGGTCGGCACCGAGGACGACCGGCTGGAGCCGATCGAGCGCCGCCTGCTCGCGCTGCTGGCCACCGGCGCCGCGGACGACACCATCGCGCGCACCCTCGGCATCAGCCGCCGGACGTTCTTCCGCTACCTCGAGCGGCTGATGAACCGCACCGGCGCCAGCACGCGCTTCCAGCTGGCCCTGCACGCGGCCCGGGAGAACTGGCTGTAGACCAGTTGCCGTCAACAACAAAGGGCTCCCGCTCGGGAGCCCTTTGTGCGTTCGAGTTTCAGGACGCGGCGGTGAGCTCCCGGGCCACGACCTCGGCGATCTGAGCGGTGTTCAGGGCGGCGCCCTTGCGCAGGTTGTCGCCGCAGACGAACAGTTCGAGCGCGTTCGGGTCGTCCAGGGACTTGCGGATCCGGCCGACCCAGGTCGGGTCGGTGCCGACCACGTCGGCCGGCGTCGGGAACTCGCCCTCGGCCGGGTTGTCGAACACCAGCACGCCCGGCGCGTCGCGCAGTACCTCCCGGGCCTCGTCGGCGTCGACCTCCTGGGTGAACCGGGCGTGCACCGACAGCGAGTGGGTGGTGATCACCGGCACCCGGACGCAGGTCGCGGACACCTTCAGGTCGGGCAGGCCGAGGATCTTCCGCGACTCGTTGCGGACCTTCAGCTCCTCCGACGACCAGCCCTCGTCCTTGAGCGAGCCGGCCCACGGGACGACGTTCAGCGCCAGCGGCGCCGGGAACGGGCCGAGCGCGTTGCCGATCACCCGCCGGACGTCGCCCGGCGTGGTCCCCAGGTCGCGATTGCCGGCCACCTTCATCAGCTGGTCGTAGAGCGCGTCGATGCCGTCCTGACCGGCCCCGGAGGCGGCCTGGTACGACGCCACCACCAACTGCTCGAGCTCGTAGCGGTGGTGCAGCGCACCCATCGCCACGATCATCGACAGGGTCGTGCAGTTCGGGTTGGAGATGATGCCCTTCGGCCGGTTCCGGGCCGCCTCGGCGTTCACCTCGGGCACCACCAGCGGGACGTCCGGGTCCATCCGGAAGGCGCCGGAGTTGTCCACCACGACGGCGCCGCGGGCGGCCGCGACCGGCGCCCACTGCGCCGACACCTCGTCCGGGACGTCGAACATCGCCACGTCGATGCCGTCGAAGGCCTCCTCGCTGATCGCGACGACCTCGACCTCCTCGCCGCGGACCTTGAGCTTCTTGCCCGCGGAGCGCTCGGACGCGATCAGCCGGATCTCTCCCCAGACGTTCTCCCGGGTGGAGAGCAGGGCCAGCATCACCGTCCCGACGGCGCCGGTCGCACCGACCACCGCCAGCGAGGGCAGGCCCGTCCGGTCCTCGGTCTCGTTGTCCAATGCGCTCACAGGGGTCACCGTCCAGTTCCTCCGTACACGACAGCCTGGGTGTGCTCGTCGTCCAGGTCGAATGCGGTGTGCGCCGCGGTCACGGCGGCGTCCACCAGGTTCTCGTCCACGACCACCGAGATCCGGATCTCCGAGGTGGAGATCATCTCGATGTTCACGCCGGCGTCGGCGAGCGCGGAGAAGAATTTCGCGGACACGCCCGGGTGCGAGCGCATTCCGACACCGACCACCGAGACCTTGCCGATCTGGTCGTCGTACAGCAACTGCTCGTAGCCGACCTCGTCCTTCATCCGGGCGAGGGCGGACATCGCCCGGGCGCCGTCGGCGCGGGGCAGCGTGAAGGAGATGTCCGTGCGGTTGGTGGCGACCGCGGAGACGTTCTGCACGATCATGTCGATGTTGGTCTCGGCGCCGGCGACCGTCTCGAAGATGCGGGCCGCCTCACCGGGCTTGTCGGGCACGCCGACCACGGTGATCTTGGCCTCGCTGCGGTCGTGGGCCACGCCGGAGATGATCGCCTGTTCCATCTGTTCCAGTTCCTTCGCATCGACGACCCAGGTGCCTTCCTTCTGCGAGAAGGAGGAGCGCACGTGGACGGGGACGTTGTAGCGCCGCGCGTACTCGACGCAGCGCAGGTGCAGCACCTTGGCGCCGCAGGCGGCCATCTCGAGCATCTCCTCGTAGGAGATCTTCGGGATCTGCCGCGCCGCCGGCACGATCCGCGGGTCGGCGGTGAAGATGCCGTCCACGTCGGTGTAGATCTCGCAGTAGTCCGCCTCCAGTGCGGCGGCCAGCGCGACCGCGGTGGTGTCGGACGCGCCGCGGCCCATCGTGGTGATGTCCTTGGTGTCCTGGGCGACGCCCTGGAACCCGGCCACGATCGCGACGTGGCCTTCGGCCAGCGCCTCCTCGATCCGGCCCGGCGTGATGTCGATGATGCGGGCGTTGCCGTGCGCGGAGGTGGTGATCACGCCTGCCTGCGAGCCGGTGAACGAGCGCGCCTCGTCGCCCAGGTTGGCGATCGCCATCGCCAGCAGCGCGGCCGAGATCCGCTCACCCGAGGTGAGCAGCATGTCCAGCTCGCGCGGTGGCGGCAGCGGCGAGACCTGCTGGGCCAGGTCCATCAGTTCGTCGGTGGTGTCGCCCATAGCCGAAATGACCACCACCACGTCGTTCCCGGCCTTCTTCGTCGCGACGATCCGTTGGGCCACGCGCTTGATGCTTTCGGCGTCAGCGACCGAAGAACCGCCGTACTTGTGCACGACGCGTCCCACAGGTGTGTCTCCTCAAACCACTGGTTGCGGTACGCCCTGCGGCGTTGCACCAGGCGTAGTCTCGGGCACTCATTCTAGCCGTGACGGTTTCGTTGCCTAGCCGCTGACCAGCCTCTGGTCGGTCCGTCCGGCCGAGGCGCGGGCTGCCTGCAGGTTCCACGGCCGGCACCGCCGCGGGCCGGAAACCGTCCGTCGCACAGGGGCCTTGTTCATATAAGTCATCACTGAAATACTGCCCGCGTGCATGCGTTCGACATCCTCGGCGACCCGGTCCGGCGCCGGATCCTGGAGTTGCTGGCCGACGGCGAGCTGCCGGCCGGCAGCATCGCCACGGCCATCGGCAGCGAGTTCGGCATCAGCCAGCCGGCCGTCTCCCAGCACCTCAAGGTGCTCCGCGACAACGGTTTCGCCACCGTGACCGTCGACGGCACCCGGCGGCTGTACGCCGTCGACCCCGGACCACTGCGGGAGATCGACGGCTGGCTGGACCGCTACCGCAAGTTCTGGATCAACCGGCTGGACGCGCTCGAGACCGAGATCCACCGCGGCCGGAAAAATCCCGCGACCTGAGTGTCGATCCGGCGGCCGGCCCCTCGACGCGTCGGTGAAAGCATCCGCTGACACCCGAGGAGTCACCACCATGAAGAAGCTCATCTCCGGCCTGTTCATCTCGTTGGACGGCGTCGCCGAGGCACCGGCCGACTGGCACTTCCCGTACTTCAACGACGAGATGGGCGCCGCCGTGGACGCGATCTGGTCGCGGTCGGACACCATGCTGCTGGGCCGGAAGTCCTGGCAGGAGTTCGCCGGTTTCTGGCCGCAGAACCCGGACGCCGAGGGGGCCGACGTGATGAACGGCACCCGCAAGCTCGTCGTCTCCAGCACGCTGGACAACGTCGATGCCTGGCTGAACTCGACCCTGCTCGAGGGCGACCCGATCGAGGCGGTCAGGAAGGCGAAGGCCGGCGAGGGCAAGGCCATCAGCATGAGCGGCAGCCTCACGCTGACCCGCTCACTGTTGCAGGCCAAGCTGGTCGACGAGCTGCACCTGCTCATCCACCCGATCGCCCTGGGCTCCGGCGCGCGCCTGTTCGACGGCGGCGAGCACGTGCCGCTGGCACTGCTCTCGAGTACGACGTTCTCGACGGGCGTACTGCACGCCGTCTACGGCCCAGCCTGAAACATTCCGGGCAAGGACCGCATCTGGGTTGGTAAGGAGACTCGGAGGAGCAGTGATGCGGACCATCATCGCCAGGTTGTGCATGTCGGAGGACGGGATCGTGGACCGGCCGGAGAACTGGCTGCCCGCGTCCGGACCGGGCGGTGTGCTCGACCAATTGGTGACCGGGGCGGAGACGGTGCTGCTCGGGCGGAACACGTTCGAGCAGTACTCCGCCTCCGTGGCCCGCTACCACTCGGCCGCCGTTCCGCTGGATCGGGCGCGGAAACTGGTGGTCGCGTCCCGGCCGGTGATCGCCCGGCCCGGGACCGAGGTGCTGCAAGGTGACCCACACCGGGTG
>NZ_SMKR01000324.1 GCF_004348725.1 Kribbella turkmenica | reverse complement strand
GCGCGACGCTGCCGGAGCAGGTCCCAGCACTGGTCGAGCTCGACCTCGAGGGCCCGCAGGCGGGTCCGCTCGTCCTCGTCGGCGATCTGCCCGGCGGCGTGCTTCGTGCGCAGCTCGTGCTCCTCGGCGACCAGCTGGTCGATCCGGCTGAACAGGCTCTTGTCATCGGTCATGAGGAAACGGTACGCCCGTCCGGCAGGGCCGAGCGGGCCAGCAGTTCGGTGATGGTCAGGATCGCCAGCGCCTCGGCCGCGATCAGGCCGATCAGGACCACGAGCTGCAGTGCGGCAGCCTCCGTCGGTGACGCGCCGCCGAGCACCATGCCGACGAAGGCCCCCGGCAGCGACACCAGCCCGACGGTCCGGGTCTGGTCGAGCGCGGGCAGCAGCGCGTCCCCGGCGACCGGCCCGACGACCAGTTTGAACGAGTCCGGCGGCAACAGCCCGATCGAGAGCCCGGCCTCGAACTCGCCGTACCGGGTGCCGTACTCGCTCAGCATCCGCCGGCCGGCCAGGGTGGTCGCCGTCATCGTGCCGCCGATGATGATCCCGCCCATCGGCAGGATCGTCGCCGGGTTCCGCGGCACCACCCCGGGCAGGATGAGCAGCAGCAGGACGGCGAACGCCCCGCAGCCGATCGCGGCCGCGCAGTAGGCCCACTGCCGCGGGATCACCGCCGCCGAGTGAATCCGCCGGGTGCTGGTGATGGTGGCGACGACGAACATCACCAGCACGAACGCGAGCGCGCCGAGAGTGTGCTGCAGGGCGACGCCGACGACCAGGCCGACGGCGGTGAGCTGCAGGACCGCGCGCACCGCCGCGGTGACGATCCCCCTGTCGTGCCGCAGGCCGGCGTACCGGGACGCGACGACGCCGGTCGCGATCAGCAGCGGCAGAACGACGACCGCCGCGAGCCCCAGCCCGGTGTCGAAGGACATCCGCCCATTTCAGCACGCGGGTTGCCGGACGGTGTGCCTTTGACTCACCCTTCCTTGAAGTCGGCCTCGTCGTAGGCGTGCGGACCGGGCTCACCGCTGTCCGCCCTGGCCGCCTCGTCGGCGCGCAGCTCGACCCGGCGGATCTTGCCCGAGACGGTCTTCGGCAGCTCCGCGAACTCGATCCGCCGGATCCGCTTGTACGGCGCCAGGTGCTCGCGGCAGAACCGCAGGATCTCCCCGGCCAGTTCCCGGGTCGGTTCGTGTCCGGCGGCGAGGACGACGTACGCCTTGGGCACCGCGAGCCGGACCGGGTCCGGCGACGGCACGACGGCCGCCTCGGCGACCGCGGGGTGCTCGATCAGCACCGACTCCAGCTCGAACGGCGAGATCCGGTAGTCGCTGGCCTTGAACACGTCGTCGGAGCGGCCGACGTAGGTGATGTAGCCGTCCTCGTCCCGGCTCGCGACGTCACCGGTGTGGTAGTGCCCGCCGCGCATGACCTCGTCGGTCAGCGCGCGGGCGTCGCGGTACCCGCGCATCAGCGGGACCGGCGCGGGGGCCAGCTCGATGCAGATCTCGCCGTCGTCGCCGATCTCGTCGGTCGACGGGTCGATCAGGGTGATCGTGTAGCCGGGCAGCGGGCGGCCCATCGAGCCGGGCTTGACCGGCTGGCCGGGGGTGTTGCCGATCTGGGCGGTCGTCTCGGTCTGACCGTATCCGTCCCGGATGGTGATGCCCCAGGCGTTCCTGACCTGTTCGATCACCTCCGGGTTGAGCGGCTCGCCGGCCGAGATGCACTCGCGCAGCCGGACGTCGACCGCGGACATGTCGGCCTGGATCATCATCCGCCAGACCGTCGGCGGCGCGCAGAACGTGGTCACGCCGTAGGTCTGCAGTACCTGCAGCATCTTCTCGGCGTCGAACCGCGTGTAGTTGTAGAGGAAGACGGTGGCGCCCGCGTTCCAGGGCGCGAACACGTTGCTCCAGGAG
>NZ_SMKR01000323.1 GCF_004348725.1 Kribbella turkmenica | reverse complement strand
GGGGCTGTTGCTGGGGCGGCGGGGCGCTCTGCAGCACCGTCTGGCCGTCGTTCGGCGGCACGTAGGGCTCCTGCTGGTAGGGCTGGGGCTGCGGACGGGGGCGTTGGGTCCCGACCGTGGCACTGACCACACGGAACTTACCCGTCGGCAGGTCGTCGTGCTGGGTCAGCGTGATCTCGATCGGCCCGGAGAAGGTGTACCGCTGGATGTCGGCGTGGTCGCGCAGCTCGTTGGCCAGCTCGTGGTTCAGGGTCTGGCCGTAGGCGTTCAGGCGCTCGAAGTCGCCCGGACCGAGCTCGATGGTGAAGTGGTTCGGCACCAGCCGGCGGTCCCGGGACAGGATCCGCGCGGTGTTGTCGATCTCACGCTTGAGCGCCGCCGCCAGCTCGATCGGCTCGACGTCGCCCTTGAACGCACGCGCGAAGACACCGCTCACAAGGCCCTCCAGGCGTCGCTCGAAGCGCTGCAGCGGTCGCACGCCTCCTCCTCCACGGTTCGGTCGCCGGACTCCTGCCAACGATCGTGCCTGCCGTCCGGTGCCCTCAGCAGGCACGCCGTACGCCACGTCCACCGGTCGTGGTGGACACACCGGGTACGACGATCGATCGTATCGGGAGGTTCGACCGAACCCGCAATGTGAACGTTCCGCAGGACCCGTGCTACTGTTCCTTCTCGGTTGCAGATGACGGTGCAGGACGCCGTCAGAGGCGATCAAGCGCGCGGGTGGCGGAATAGGCAGACGCGCACGGTTCAGGTCCGTGTGCCCGAAAGGGCGTGGGGGTTCAACTCCCCCCTCGCGCACAACAAGTCCCGGTCAACGACCGGGACTTTTTGCATGTCCGCCCATGAACTGTGGTCGCCCCCCCGCGGCCGGCTCCGGGTCACGTGCGCGCCCGCCTGTCCCCGCGGACCGTGGCGCCGGGAGGGTGCTCGTGTGCCTGACTGTGTCTCAACACACTGCTGCGCGGTGCCCTACGTTGCGAACCCGGATCACGGGTCAGGTCGTGGTGCGGTTGGTGGAGCGGGGGTCGGTGACTGCTCGGTTGCGGTAGATGGTGCCTTTGAGGGCGGTGGCCCGCCAGGGACGGGCTCGGGTGAGGGGGACTTCGAGGGCTGGTTCTTCGCGGTCGATGGTGGTGATGGCGAGCTCGGACTTGCCGGCGAGCTGGGAGGCGTACGTGCCGTCGGGGGCGATCAGGCCGGACGGCACCAGGTCGACGGTCTGAGCCGGTAGCGACATCGCGACCCAGTAGCAGTTGATCGCGGCGTACGCGCGGGCCTTGACCTCGAAGACGGCGTCCACCGGGTACGCCGACAGCAGCAGACATTCGACTCCGAGGCGCTCGTACTGGCTGAACAGGTGCGGGAAGTTGATCTCCACGCAGATCGCGCACCCGAACCGGTAACCGTCGACGTCGAACACCACCGGCTCGAACCCGGGCGTGTAGAAGTGGTTGACCTCGGTGTTGGACAGAAAGCGCTTGTCGTACCGGTCGACCAGCTCACCGGCGTCGGAGATCACGTACAGGCTGTTGTGCGGCCGGTGCGGCGGCGTCAGCGGATGCGCCGACCCGAGCACCACCCACAGCCTCAGCTCCTTGGCCAACGCCATGATCCGCTCGAGCTCGCTCCGGACGACGTCCCAGTCGACGTCGGCCCAGTCGGCGATCTGCTCCTTCGGGTACCCGGTCAGCGTCCCCTCCGGGAACTGCACCACCCGAGCCCGCCCGGCCGCTGCCTTCCGCATCAACGACCGCACGGTCTTCCCGTTCACCCGAGCGTCCGCACTGATCCTCGGCTGAGCAATCGCAATCCGCATCCCCGTCATCGCCCTACGGTCTCAGCCACCGCCGACACTTCCCCGCAACGGCACACCCGCACGGTCCACCACCTAGCCAGCCGCCACACGCCCCCACCCGCGATACGCCG
>NZ_SMKR01000322.1 GCF_004348725.1 Kribbella turkmenica | reverse complement strand
CGCCGGCTGAACACCGGAGTCCGCCGTCGCGTGAACACCGGACCGGAGGCGGCCCCGGCCCACCGGGGTGATTCAGCAACCCGGCCGATCCGCTCCCGACCCAGTTTCCCGATCCGAGCCACCCCAGCCGCCACCAACCGCCCCGGCCCGGCAAGAACACCGACAACGCCGTGCCCGAGCGCAGGATCCCGCGGGTGGCCAGCCTGCGGGTCAGGACCAGGACCCCGGCCACCGGCCGGGCCGGTTGTCGGCCGGCTCACCACCTCCGGTGCAGCCACGGCGTTCGCCTGCCCCGGCGCTTCCGGACCGCCCTCCGCGTGACCCCGGGGCTCCGGCCCGGCGGCCGTTCGTTCACTGAGTGCCGAACCGGGAGCGGCCGTCGCCGGGCCAGTGGATTGTGGAGCGGGGGCGGCCGCGGTCAGGCGTCGCCTCGGTGTGCGGTTCCCCCGGCTGTCCGGAGCTGAGGCGGTCGACATGACGCCCTCCTGGAGTGGATGAATACAGACTTCCGGGGGTCGATTGTTAGTTGTCTGTTGTCTGTTGTCAAGGGTTTGTTGACAGCCAGCGGATGGGACACAATCCAGTACGACCACCCATCAGTCCTGGAGGAAGAGTGGCCACAGAGATCGGACAGGCAACCGTGCGGCTGGCCCCCGCGGCGGCAGCGCAACGCCCGGCCCGACTGGCCGACCTGGTGGTCGAGTCGATCGTCGACGGCGTCGTCTCCGGGTCGATCGCGCCCGGCTCGGCGCTGCCCCCCGAGTCCGCGCTGTCCGAGCAGTTCCAGGTCAGCCGGATCACCGTCCGCGAGGCCGTGAAACTGCTCGAGGCCAAGGGTCTGGTCGAGGTACGTCGCGGAGTCGGCGCTGTGGTCAAGGACGACTCCAGCTGGAACCTGCTCGACTCGGCCGTGCTCGCCGCCGCGGTCAAGCACGACGCGAACCTGACGATCCTCGACGAACTGGTCGGCGTACGCATCGCCCTCGAGTCCAGCCTGGCGGCTCAGGCCGCGGAGCACGCCACCGACGAGGACCGGTCGGAGATCGAGCAGATCTTCCGCCGGCTCGAGGCGGACACCGCCCGCCCGGAGGTGTTCATCCAGACCGACGTGGAGTTCCACGACCGGATCATGGCGGCGTCCGGCAACCGGCTCGCCCGCTCGATCGTGAGCACCGTCCACAGTCAGGCACGCACCAGCATGCGCTACCAGGGCCACCCCAGCGTCGAAGACGTCAGCATCACCAACTCAGAACACCGCATCATCCTCGAACGCATCCTCGACCACGACGGCCCCGGCGCCGCCCAAGCCATGACCAACCACATCCGCTCAGCCTGGAACCGCCGCCGCCCCGCGTCACCCCGGTAACCCGCAACCAGCGCGGCGACGCGCCAGGTGAGGTGTCGCCTCACCCAGGCACGCGCCAACCGCAGCCACCGCAGCGGGGCGCCGAGCAGGGTTGCCGTCCCCGCACAGCGCGGTAGCCAGCCAGACAGCAGTCCCATCTCACCCACACGACGCGTACGCCGCGCCGGGGAGGCACGAGCCGCACCCGTCACGGCCTTGGTCCAGCGCGCCGGTCGACGGATCGCCCCCTCGAATCCCGCGACGCATCGACTGCGCGCGCTGGCAACCGCCGTCCTCGCGCGCCGGTCAGCGGGCGGATCCCACCTGCATACCGGTTGGTCCGCCATGTGGTGAGCCGCAGCCGCTGCAGCCACCGCAACCACCGCAGCCACCGCAGCCACCGCAGCCACCGCAGCCACGATGCACGGCGGCACGGGGTCTCGGCGGGTGAGATCAGTGTTGACCGAGGGATGGGGTGCTTCTAGGTTGCTCCACACTGATGTCAGACAACAGATGACATAGGAGTGAGCATGACCCGACATCGCCCGCCCCGGGTGATCGCCACCGCCTCCGCACTCGCGATGGGCATCGCCGCAC
>NZ_SMKR01000321.1 GCF_004348725.1 Kribbella turkmenica | reverse complement strand
GACCGGGGGCCGTCTTCGGCCACGGGCTCGGGGGGAGGAGCCGGGGGCCGATCAGGAGGCGACAGTCTGCCACTGTCAGGGGGAATGTACCCCCCAAGACCGGCCTTCACACATCTTAGTTCGGTTGCAACCGAGATGGCGTCCTCCGGGCGCCGAAGCCGCCGATCGGGCGTTTCCGGCCAGTGTCACTGTCACACTGTCGATCAGTCTAACGGGAGACCGGCCCACACAAAAGCCCGGGTCCCTCGGCGTTTCTCCCCGATGCCTATGCTCGACCACATGGCACCCTCCGGGACGGCCCGAGCGGCCGCCTTCTTCGATCTGGACAAGACCATAATCGCCCGTTCCAGCACTCTGGCGTTCTCCCGGCCGTTCTACGCCGGCGGGCTGATCAACCGCCGGACCGTCCTGCGCAGTGCCTACGCCCAGTTCGTCTACCTGCTCGGCGGTGCGGACCACGACCAGATGGAACGGATGCGGGAGTACCTGTCCGCGATGTGTACCGGCTGGGACGTCGAAACCGTGAAGGCGATCGTGGCCGACACTTTGCACCACATCGTCACCCCGATGATCCACGAGGAGGCCGTCGAGCTGATCGAGCACCACCACGCGGCGGGCCGCGACGTGGTGATCGTGTCCTCGTCCGGCGCCGAGGTGGTCGAGCCGATCGGCGCCATGCTCGGGGCGGACAGGGTGATCGCCACCCGGATGGTTGTTGCCGACGGCAAGTACACCGGTGAGATCGAGGACTACGCCTACGGTCCGCACAAGGCGACCGCGATCCTGGCGCTGGCCGAGACCGAGGGCTACGACCTGGCGAAATCCTACGCCTACTCGGATTCCGTCACCGACGAGCCGATGCTGGCTGCGGTCGGTCACCCGTTCGCGGTCAATCCGGACAAGGCGTTGCGCCGGCTCGCACTCGCCCGGAACTGGCCGGTGCTGGACTTCACCGAGCCCGTCGGCCTGGCCGAGCGCAACCGTTTCCGCGAGGTACGACGCCCCGCGGTGGCCACCGTGGCCGTCGGCGGACTCGCCGCCTGGGCGCTGTTCCTGGCCGCTCGCCGGCGCGCCCGGACGGCCGACAGCTGACCGGCCGCGGCCGCCGGGTCGTCCCGGAAAGCTGAAGAGTGCTTCATTGTTCTCAAGTCCATGAAGGTCGCGTAAGCCCTTCACAGGAAGGGTTTTCAGGAGTACAAAGGAAGCACAAAGGACCTTCGGGTCCGGTAGAGATTGCACGGCATCCAGGCACCCACGCGGCGACCAGCCCATCCCAACCGGGCAGCGCGACCCAGGCCTAGTCCTGTGGCGGCAGACAGGTGCACGCATGGTAACCAGGATGGCGTGCCAGCGACGGCGTTCTCATCTGAGAACGCCGTTCGCATGTCAGCCGACGTGGGCCAGTGGGGACCGTTCGGCACCGAGTGCCACGACTTCGCAGGACCGCAGCAACCAGTCACGAACGCCGGTCAATCCTCGCGCTGCGTAGTCGCCGAGGCCGGATGGATAGGTCCCCGCCAACTCATAGTGACCGACCTCCGGCACGGTGACCGCGACCGGGTCGATGCCCCGGGCAACTAACAGGCAGCGTTCGGCAGCCCGGGCGACCAATCCGTTGGCGGTCGGGAACGGGCGCAGGACGGCGAGCTCGGCGTGGACGACCGCCGCCACCACCAGACCGGGGGCCTTGGTCGGGCGGGTGAGGTTCTGCGCGAGCACGCTCAGTCGCTCCCACATCTCGTCGGCCGGGGGCGCCGGCGGCAGGCCCGGGATGTCGTCCGGGATCGGCTCCCGACTGGTCCGCAGATGACCCAACTGGTCTTCCGGGCCGAGATCGGCCGCCGCCAACTGGTGCAGTCTGGTCCAGACCTGCACCGGGGCGGTGTCGATCTGCGGAGCAAGCCGCATCAGCTCCCCGGTGATCCGGACCGCGCCGGTGGCGAGCCCGTCGGCGGCACCCCGCCGTACCTCCTCGAGCGAGGCCGGGCTGCCGGCC
>NZ_SMKR01000320.1 GCF_004348725.1 Kribbella turkmenica | reverse complement strand
GTCGTACCCCCGCCTGCTCCCCCGACCGACCACGCCGGCCTCCGCAACGTCGCATATGCCTTCCAGTGGTGGATTTTCGCCGCCTTCACCCTCTGGATGTGGACCCGCATGGTTCAAGACGCCCGTCGCCCCGAACCGGACCCGGCGGACGACGGCAACCCCGCTCCCGGAGATCCTGACCGGACAGATGAGCCCGTGGAGCCAAGCGGTACCGTTTCAGCGTGACCTCACCAGCCGACCCCGCCACCTCCGCCACTTCGCAGCCGCCGCTCACGCCGGCCATCCGCGGCGCGCTCACCCGCTTCCGCGTGATCGCGTACATCGTCGGCGTGATGCTCCTGCTGCTGCTCTTCCTGGCGATGCCCCTGAAGTACCTGGCCGACAACCCGAGCGTCATGGACGTCATCGGCCCCGTGCACGGCTTCCTCTACGTGGTCTACCTCCTGGCCACCTTCGACCTCTTCCGCCGGGTCCGCTGGTCCTTCACCCGCCTGGTCCTCACCGCCCTGGCCGGCACTATCCCGTTCCTCTCGTTCTACGCCGAGCGCCGAGCGACCCACGACCTCACCCGGGGCTGACGCCGTTCCGTTTCACGTGAAACGGCGCCGCAAGTCGGTAAGTAGATTTGTCGACATAATGCCCTCAGCTGGAACGCTGAGGTTCCTCTGTGAGCGCGATTCTGAGCGCCCTCTCGCCGAGGCGGAAACATCGTCTCCAGGCCGTCGGGCTCCCAGCGGTGGCCAGTGCCCCGAACCTCCGGCTCCTCACAATCACGCTCACAGAGGACCGGCCCCGGCGGCTTCCCGGAGAGAGAACGGCCCCGAACCTGTGCAGGTTCGGGGCCGAGCGCTCTTTCCGGCGACGGTCGCTTACGGGTTCGGCTGGTTGGGATCCATCAGCGTGACGATTCGCTCGAGGTCGTCCAGCGACGCGAACTCGACGGTGATCTTGCCCTTGGTCTTCCCGAGATCGACCTTCACCCGGGTCTCGAAGCGATCGGAGAGACGATCGGCCAGGTCGACCAGGCGCGGCGCCACCGGCTTGTTTCGCCGTCGCTGGGTAGCGGGCGCGTCGTCGGAGTTCATGTCCCCGAGCGCGACGATCTCTTCGACTGTCCGGACTGACAGACCCTCGGCAACGATCCGCTGCGCGAGCCGCTCGATCGCGTCGCCGCTCGGCAGGCCGAGCAGCGCGCGAGCGTGGCCCGCCGACAGAACCCCGGCAGCTACCCGCCGCTGGACCGACGCCGGCAACTTCAGCAGCCGCAGCGTGTTGGAGATCTGCGGCCGCGACCGCCCGATCCGAGTGGCGAGGACCTCCTGCGTGCACCCGAAGTCGTCCAGCATCTGCTGATAGGCCGCCGCCTCTTCGAGCGGGTTCAACTGGCTCCGGTGGAGGTTCTCCAGCAGCGCGTCCCGCAGCATCACGTCGTCCGACGTGTCCCGGACGATCGCCGGAATCGTCGTCAGTCCGGCCTGCTGCGTCGCCCGCCACCGACGCTCCCCCATCACCAGCTCGTACTTGTCCTCCTCCAGCCGGCGAACCACGATCGGCTGCAGCAGCCCGATCTCCTTCACCGAGTGCACCAGCTCGTCCATCGCCTCCTCGTCGAAGACGGTCCGAGGCTGCTTCGGGTTCGGCGTGATCTTGTCGACCTCGATCTCCGCGAACGCTGCCCCGGGCACCGCGGCCAACTCCGGCTCCACCTTGGCGACCGGCGGTGCGCCGGGAATCGAACTGGACTTGCTGCCGAGCGTCGTACTGCTACCGGGAGCGGGCGTGCTGGGAATCAGCGCACCAAGTCCACGTCCGAGTCGGGTGTTCATCGCGCTCCTAGAGTTCGACACCAACAGATCACTTCCACAACCATCACAACACCAACCCCCACATCCACCGTTCTCCAGCACCCCACAGCCTGCCTGAGCAACCGTAACCGGTCTCCCCACCACATCCACCTTCGCCCACCCGATCACCCGCGACACGTTCGTTCCACGTGAAAC
>NZ_SMKR01000319.1 GCF_004348725.1 Kribbella turkmenica | reverse complement strand
ATGCTGGTGTACTCGGCGACGAACTGATCGAGCAGGACCCGCAGGTCCGCCTCCGAGCATGGCTTGGGATCGCGTCACGGGAAATCGTGGTGCCGGCTGTGGAGGTGCCGCCAACCGCCTGCGGAGGATGGTGAGGCTGATGTCACCGACTTCGGTGCGGACGCCGTGGAAGCGGTACGGGCGTCATGGTCGACGGCCTGATTTTGGTGTGTGCGGCGGTTGAGGAGCCGGCGGATCCGCCAGATGACAACGGCGGTGAGGAGGGCGGCGAGAACAATCAGCGCGCTCGCGCGTCCGATGGTCTTCTCGATGGTGGCGTAGGAGTTGCCGGCGAGGTAGCCGAGCAGCACGACGCCGACGCCCCAAACGAGTCCGCCCGTTGCGTTGAAGGCGAGGAACTTCGGGTAGCGCATGCCGGCGGTGCCGGCGAGGGCGGGCATCGTGGCACGGAAGAAGGAGACGAACCGGCCGACGAAGACCGCTGCGCCGCCGCGGCTTGCGAGTTGCTCACGCGCGGCGTCGATCCGCTCACTGCGTTTTCTCAGGACGTGGCTGCGCAGGATTCGTGGGCCGAGGTGGCGCCCGATCTCGTAGCCGACGGTGTCGCCGAGGATCGCGGCACCGACTACGACGGCCAGCATCAGCGGCAGGGATGCGTGGCCGCGGCTGGCGGCAACGCCGCCGACCACGGCCGCGGTCTCGCCGGGCAGGACGAACCCGACGAACAGGGCGTCTTCTGCGAACACAAGCAGACCGACCAGCCCGTAGACGGGCAGGTCGTGCAGGCCGAGGAGCCAGTCGGTCAATCGGGTCATGACAGTTGCGGGTGGCCAGCGGTCACCAGCACGGGACGCAGCCGAGTCCCAGCCAAAGCACCGACGACACGCGTTAATGGTCGGCGGACAAACAGCCAGGTGAGCACGGCGACGACCCCGCCCAGCAGGAGACCGGCGGCCACATCGGCAGGGTAGTGGGCGGCGATGTAGACCCAGGTGAAGGCCATCAGCACTGCGGCGACCACGGCGACGATGCCGAGGCGCCGGGACACGATCAGCAGGCCGACGGCGACAGCACCGGCCATGGTGGCGTGATCGGAGGGAAACGACGCGTCCGGGCTACGGTTGGCCAGCACCAGGATGTTCGTCAGTGTCGTGTAGGGCCGGGCTTCGTGGACGGCGTGCACGATCGGCTGGTTGACCGCCAGGGCGAGCAGGGTGGCGCCGCCGGCCGTGACGGCAGCGGCGGCCCGTGACACGTCACCGCTGCGCCGGGCGGCCGACCATCCGGCCAGCAGCAGGGCCGCGAACAAGACCACGGCGTACCCGGCATAGCTCCTGGCCGGAACGTGCAGCCAAGGTGTCGCCTTGGCGAAGGCGTTGATCTGCTCGAACAACCACTCATTCATTCCGGCGTCCTGTCTACTACGATGAAGGTAGTAACTGATGTTACTACGATCTTTGTAGTAGTCGTGAGAGGTGGAATGGTGGCTTACCGGAGTCAGCAGCGTGGCCGCGGTGACCTGGAGCAGCAGGTGTTCGCGGCGCTGGCCGCGGGTGGCCGCCCGATGACGACCGGTGAGGTCCGCGACGCGATCGGCGCCGACCTGGCCTACACAACGGTGATGACGGTGCTGGCGCGCATGCAGGCCAAAGGTCTGGCGACCAGGGACCGGGTCGGGCGTTCGTATGCCTACACCGCTGTCGTCGACGACGCGGCGGTCACCGCGCATCAGATTCACCGACTCCTGGACGCACGCGGGGATCGCGCCGCGATCCTGACCCGGTTCGCCAGCGGCCTGTCACCGGAGGAATCGCGACTGCTGGTGGACCTGCTCGGCGCCGATTCCGAGGCGGGTCCGGCATGACCGTGGCCGCCGTGATCGGCATCATCGCCATCGTGGTCTACGCGCTCGGGGCCCCGGCAGTCTCTCGACGGCTGCCGCCGGCGGCAGCGACGCGGGTCCTCGTTGCCGCCGGCGTGCTCGCGGCTGCCAGCGGGGTGTTCATCCTTGGGGG
>NZ_SMKR01000318.1 GCF_004348725.1 Kribbella turkmenica | reverse complement strand
GGTCCGAGCCCGCCTCGCGCTCGACCCCCGCCGAAACGCCGGCCGAGTCGACCGCTCCGGACCCCGCTGCCGAGCCGTCGGCCCTGAACGCGCCGTCGACAGCGCTCGACAGCTCTGCCCTCCGAGCGGTCGCAGTTGCTGGTCTCGACTCTGCCCCGTCGACCGAAGCAGCGCCCGTTTCACGTGGAACGGAGCAGCCGCGAGAAGATGGTGGCGAGCACGAATCGGCGTCCCTGGTGGACGGCGACCACGACTTCGACGAGTCTCCACGACCTGTGGATGACGACCCCCTGAAACTGCCCCCGCACACGGGAATTCGTCCACAGAGGCCTGTGGACGAAGCTGGGGGCAGACCCGCCCCGACCCCAACTGACATCCTCTTCGGGCCAAGTCCCGCACCTATCGGAATGGGCGCTATGACTGCCGCACAGATCGCCGCGCGGGCCACGTCGGACGAGCTTCAGCGACGACTTCTCGAGACTCCGATCGCCGCCGCCACCGAACGGACCCTGCTGGTGAATGAAGGACGCACGATGGGCCGGGAGTTCCCGCTGCCCGCCGAAACCCGAGTGTTCGTGGTCGCGAACCAGAAGGGCGGCGTAGGCAAGACGACGACGACCGTGAACGTCGCGGCCGGACTCGCCTTGTACGGCGCCCGCATCCTCGTCATCGACCTGGACCCGCAGGGCAACGCGTCGACCGCCCTGGGCATCGACCACTCCGAGGGCACCCCGGGCGTCTACGAGGCGATCATCGAGGGCGAGTCCCTCGGCAAGCTCCTGCAGCCGTGCGCCGAGCACCCCGGTATCCAGGTCGTCCCGGCCACGATCGACCTGGCCGGCGCCGAGATCGAGCTCGTCAGCATTGTCGCCCGCGAGAGCCGGCTGAAGCGCGTCCTCGACGCGCACCTGGCCGAGACCGAGGCCGCCGGCGAGAAGTACGACTACGTCTTCATCGACTGCCCGCCGTCCCTCGGCCTGCTCACCGTGAACGCCCTCACTGCCGCCCGCGAGGTGCTGGTCCCGATCCAGAGCGAGTACTACGCCCTCGAGGGGCTCTCCCAGCTTCTCCGTCACATCGACATGGTGAAGTCCCACCTGAACCCGGGCCTGGACGTCTCGACGATTCTGCTCACCATGTACGACGCCCGCACCAAACTGGCCGGCGAAGTCGCCGCCGAGGTCCGCGGCCACTTCCGCGACGCCGTCCTCCGCACCGCCGTCCCCCGTTCCGTCCGCATCTCCGAGGCTCCCAGCCACGGTCAAACAGTCCTGGCCTACGACCCAGCCTCCGCCGGAGCCCTCTCCTACCTGGAAGCCTCCCGAGAAATAGCCATGCGGAACAACGCCTGACCCATCGCCACCCCAGCGCCGGCCGACCCCTCGGCCGGCGCTTCGCATGTCGACCCCATGCCCCACCACCTGCCGGGTGGCGGCCGCGCTGGCCGCGCGGCAACGGCGAAGTCAACGGCTGCAGGCTGGCCGGCATGCGCACCACCACGACCGCGCTGACCCGGCCCTCGGGCGGCTGCCGGCACCGATGGATGCTCAGCCGGTCCAAGAAGGACGGGTGCCGGGCAAGAGAGGATCGCCGGGAACCTCCAGCCGCATAGCGGTGCGTCCTCGGTGCGGCGAAATCCTCGGCTCGCCGCGTGATCGGACCCAACTCCTTGGACGTGGGCCACGGGCGTGAGTAGCCAGTAGACGATGCGCGGCATGAGTGCGTCACGAGGCTGTCCGGAGCGAGTGGCGCGGCACTGCTACGGGCGTTGGTTGCCGGTGTGACAGGTCCACCCGCAGCGACCGGTGGCGCGGGCTGTGGACCTGACGGGCGGTGGAGTACGAACACGCGTACCACGAGTGTTCAGAAATGACGTTCGGGCGGCGGACTCGTACGGAGCGCGCTAACGCGCTCGACCAGACCTCGGGCGGGTCGGGTGTCCGGGCTGCGTTGCCGGTGCTGCGTGGTGGCAAGACGAATCGGCGGGATGCATCGTAGTGCGACGGTCGGGCCGGCATGGGCTTGAGTCGACAGGTCGGATGGGTCGGCCTGCGGTCGACCGGGTCGCTGCACTGCGGTTTCACGTGAAACGGCAGGAGCCGTCGAGAGATGCTCCGGGCCGGAGGATGACCTTGAAAATCACGG
>NZ_SMKR01000032.1 GCF_004348725.1 Kribbella turkmenica | reverse complement strand
CTGCCGGCCGTGCGGCCGCCGATCACCCTCGCCCACGGGACCGAGGACACGATCACCGATCCGCGGGCAACAACTGCCTACGCCGGCCGGCTGCGGGCCGCCGGGACTCCGGTCAAGGTCTACCTGCTCGCCGGGGAAACCCACGCCATGCTCCGCCGGCACACCGACTGGAACACCCTGGTCACCACCTTCACCACCACAGTCCTCACCCCGTTGCCACCCGGATCCGGCGCTGCTTCGTCCCCGGCCTCCGAGGACGGTGACGAGGTGCTTCGGCCGGACGGACGGAAGGCTTCCCCGGCGGCCGCGGTGGCCGCCATCGCGGTCGCGCGGCTGCGGCTGCCCGTGGTCGCGCGCTGCGATGCGGGGAAGGGCACAGCAGCGGGCAAAGACCTGGGGTGAGTACGCCGCTTGATCCCCAGGTGAGCGGTCAGCGGCCGACCGGTTCGCCACCGGACTCTGCCGGAGCCAGGTGAACGGACGACTGCACCCGCGTAACAGCTTGCCGACGTACGGCTCCTCGTCCGCACGTCGAGCTCTAGTGGCGGGTCTCCGGGAGTCTGCGGCAGCAGACGCAGCACCTCGCCCACCGGAAGTCTCCCGAAGACCCGCACGCAAGATCGATCATATGTTCGACTGTACTCAGAGCGCAACTCGGCGACAGGAATAGGCGACCGCGTCCCGGCCGATCCGCGTGACGATCAGCGTGGCCGCCGCCGGGCCCCTCGGCGCGAGTTTCTTCCGCAGTTGCGCCGGGTCGACGTCGACGCCGCGTTTCTTGATCTCGAGCGTGCCGATGCCCTGCGTACGAACCCAGGACCGCAGCGCCTTCTCCTTGTACGGCAGCTCTTCCACCACCTTGTACGCCGACGCGAGCGGAGTAGGCACCAGGTACGGCCCGGTCACGTACGCGATCCGCGGATCCAGCAGCCATCCGTCGACCGCGGCCGCCACCGCCGTCACCAGACCGGCCCGGACAACAGCCCCGTCGGGTTCGTAGATGTACCGCGCCACCGGCCCGCTCTCAGCTTCGGGCGCCTCACTGACCGAAGCGCCACTCGGCAGAAGCGTCGCCCGTCGCGGAGTCCCGGTGTACAACCGGCCGGACCACAACGCGGCCTCTTTCACTTCACCGGCATCACTGATCCACTCAGCCTCGACACCATCCGGTACGGCGTCGTGCGGGATGCCCGGTGCGACCTTCACACAGGCCGTCCGGCTGAGCAGTCCGGTCACGAAGGTCCACGGCGGTGAGTACGCGTTGTGGTCGAACACGCGCCGGCCGTCCGCCCGACGGGCCGGGTCCGCGAACACCACGTCGTACGGCGTGAGGTCGAACGACTCGGCGTCCCCGACCAGCACCTCACCGGGCAGGTCGAGGGCGGCCAGGTTGGCGCGGGCAGTGGCGGCGGTGGCCGGGTCGCGTTCGACGCCAGTGACCCGCAGGCCCGCACGTGCGGCGCTGATGAGGTCGCCACCGATGCCACAGCCCAGGTCGACCACACTGCAGCCTGCCAGTGTCGCTGCGATGCGCCGGGCCCGATGTGCGCCGACGGTGCTTCGGGTCGCTTGCTCCAGGCCGTCCGGAGTGAAGTACATCCGGACTGCGTCCGGGCCGAACTTGGCGACGGCCCGATGGCGCAGCGAGGCCTGGGTCACCGCGGCGGTCACCAGGGTGGCGTCGTACCGGCGGCGAAGCTTCTCGACCAGTCGGAGCTCCTGGCCGGGCCGGTAGTCGGCACAGGCGTCGGCGAGGAGTTCGGCGCCGGGGCCGTCCAGCAAGCCGGTGACTGTCACCCCGCCACTTTAGAGGTGGCTCGCTTCAGCCTCGGGTTGCCAACGGGTACAGGCGCCAACTCATCGCCGAGCGGGTCGTCGTCGCGCGCCGGCCCGGGGCGGGTCGGTGCTCGGCCGCGGCGTACTGACCGGTCCAGCGGCTGCGAGCCCGGAGAAATCTGGCACTCGAGTTGACCGAGTGCTAATCGCGGCCTAGATTCAGTGTTGGCACTCTCCGGTGGAGGGTGCCAGCGGTCCGGCCCTTGACTCCCGCGACGGCAGGGGAGCGCGACCACCCGAGAACCACAGACAAGCGAATCGACCGTGGAGGTCAGCAAGTGTCGGTCACGATCAAGCCGCTCGAGGACCGTGTCCTCGTCGCGCCGCTCGAAGCCGAGCAGACCACGAAGTCCGGCCTGGTGATCCCGGACACCGCCAAGGAGAAGCCCCAGGAGGGCGAGATCCTCGCCGTCGGTCCGGGCCGGATCGACGACAACGGCAACCGCGTCCCGCTGGACGTCGCCGTCGGTGACAAGGTCATCTACTCCAAGTACGGCGGCACCGAGGTCAAGTACGACGGCCAGGACTACCTGATCCTGGGCGCCCGCGACATCCTCGCAGTCGTCAGCAAGTGACGACCGCCCACTGTTCCTGACTGACACCGCCCCGGTGCCGACACACCGGCGCCGGGGCGGAGTCGGTCAGTGCCTGACCGGCGCGTAGGGGGCCGGTCGGGGTCGACACAGTGGGACGGACTTCACCTGCAACGAGACATTTCAGAAAAGGACTGGTTTTCTTCATGCCGAAGATCCTCGAGTTCGACGAGAACGCGCGGCGCGCGCTGGAGCGTGGCGTCGACAAGCTCGCGAACACGGTGAAGGTGACGCTGGGCCCGAAGGGCCGCTACGTCGTTCTGGACAAGAAGTGGGGTGCCCCGACCATCACCAACGACGGTGTCACCGTCGCCCGTGAGGTCGAGCTGGACGACCCGTTCGAGAACCTTGGTGCGCAGCTGACGAAGGAGGTCGCCACCAAGACCAACGACATCGCCGGTGACGGCACCACCACCGCGACGGTGCTGGCGCAGGCACTGGTGCACGAGGGCCTGCGGGCGGTCGCCGCCGGCGCCAACCCGATGGGCCTCAAGCGCGGTATCGAGGCGGCCGTCGAGGCCGTGTCGGCCAAGCTGGTCGACACCGCCAAGCCGGTGGACAACAAGGGCGACATGGCCCACGTCGCGACCATCTCCGCCCGGGACGCCGAGATCGGCGGCCTGATCGCGGACGCGTTCGACAAGGTCGGCAAGGACGGTGTGATCACCGTCGAGGAGTCGAACACCTTCGGGACCGAGCTCGAGTTCACCGAGGGCATGCAGTTCGACAAGGGCTACATCTCGCCGTACTTCATCACCGACGCCGAGGCCGGCGAGGCGGTGCTGGAGGACCCGTACATCCTCATCCACCAGGGCAAGATCTCCGCGATCGCGGACCTGCTGCCGCTGCTGGAGAAGGTCGTGCAGTCGGGCAAGGCGCTGCTGATCATCGCCGAGGACGTCGAGGCCGAGGCGCTGTCCACCCTGGTGGTGAACAAGATCCGCGGCAACTTCACCTCCGTCGCCGTCAAGGCGCCGGGGTTCGGTGACCGCCGCAAGGCGATGCTGGAGGACCTGGCCGCGCTGACCGGCGCGCAGGTCGTCGCCCCGGAGGTCGGGCTGAAGCTCGACCAGGTCGGCCTCGAGGTGCTCGGTTCGGCCCGCCGGATCGTGGTCACGAAGGACGACACCACGGTGGTCGAGGGCGCCGGCAAGGCCGACGACATCGAGGGCCGGGTCAACCAGATCAAGGCCGAGATCGAGCGCACCGACTCCGACTGGGACCGCGAGAAGCTGCAGGAGCGGCTGGCCAAGCTGGCCGGCGGCGTCTGCGTGATCAAGGTCGGCGCGGCCACCGAGGTCGAGCTGAAGGAGAAGAAGCACCGGATCGAGGACGCCGTGTCCGCGACCCGGGCCGCGATCGAGGAAGGCATCGTCGCCGGCGGCGGTTCCGCCCTGGTGCACGCGGCCGTCGTGCTGGAAAACTCCCTCGACCTCGAGGGTGACGAGGCCACCGGCGTCCGGATCGTCCGCAAGTCGATCGTCGAGCCGCTGCGCTGGATCGCCGAGAACGGCGGGTACGAGGGCTACGTGGTGACCTCGAAGGTCGCGGAGCTCGAGTCCGGCAGCGGCTTCAACGCCGCCACCGGCGAGTACGGCGACCTGCTGGCCCAGGGCGTGCTGGACCCGGTCAAGGTGACCCGGTCCGCGCTCGCCAACGCCGGCTCGATCGCCGCGCTGCTGCTGACCACCGAGACCCTGGTGGTCGACAAGCCCGAGGAAGAGGAGCCAACCGCGGCCGGTCACGGCCACGGTCACGGTCACTGACCTCAGGTGAGAAGCACCCGAACCGCCCGGTGGTCCACTCGGACCACCGGGCGGTTCTTCGTTGTGATTGGGTTGGGCGGGTGACTGAGATCCGCGAGCGCACCGACGCGGACCTCGAGACCTGTGTCGAGGTGCTGCGGGACGTGCACGAGCTGGCCGGCTACCCGGTGAACTGGCCGGCGGACCCCCGCGCGTGGTTGACGCCCGTCGAGGGCCTCGGCTGCTGGGTGGCCGTGGCCGAGGGACGGGTGATCGGCCATGTCGCGTTGACGGCGGACGGTCCGGACGGAGCACAGGTCGAGCGGTTGTTCGTCGACCCTGGGGCGACCCGGGCCGGGGCGGGCCGGATGTTGCTCGAGTACTGCGCCGCCGCGTCCGCCGGCCTGGGACGCAAGCTCTCGCTCGAGGTGGTCGACATGCCGGGCGCCGCGGCGATCGCCCTGTACCGCCGCGCGGGCTGGCGGGAGACCGGTCGCACGCCGATCGACTGGGCCGGCGATCACGCCTCGCACCTGCTGCACTTCGAACCCCCGACCTGACTACTCTCCCAACATGGATCTGACGGCATCCGGGCTGGTTGACGAGTTGCGATCGCAGGCTCGGCCGGACGAGTACCCGCAGAAGCACTACCACGGCTCGGCGGCCGTTCTCGGGGTCCGGATGGGCACGCTCTTCGAGATCGCCAAGCGGTTCACCGCGTTGCCGTTGGGCGAGGTCGACCGGCTGCTCGACGTCGCGGAGTACGAACCGCGCCTGGCGGCCTTCTGCGTGCTCGACTTCAAGGTCCGGAAGCCGAGACTGCCGGCCGGGGAACGTCGCGGCTGCTACGAGCTCTACCTCGGCCGGCACGACCGGATCGACACCTGGGACATGGTCGACCGGGCCGCCCCGCGCGTCGTCGGCAGCTACCTGCTCGACAAGCCGCGGACGCCGCTGTTCGAGCTGGCCCGGACGGACGATCCGCTGCGCCGCCGGACGGCGATGACGGCGCCGCTCGCCTTCACCGGCTCGGGCGACCGCGACGCGCTCGCCGACCTCTTCGCCCTGGCCGAGCTGCTCGTCGACGACACCGACCCGGTCGTGTCCAAACCCGTCGGTATCGCGCTCAAGTACGCCGGCACCGCCGACGAGCCCGCCCTCCGCGCCTTCCTCGACCGGTACGCCGCCCGGATGCCACGACCCGCCCTGCGCTACGCCGTCGAGAAGCTCGACCCGGCCGACCGCCGGTCCTACCTGGAGTGAACGACGCTCCTTTCAGGGAATCAGGATCGCCCGGCCGCGGACCCGCCCGCCGTCCAGGTCGTCGATCGCGGTCTGGAAGTCGTCCAGTGCGTACTTCGCGGTGTGCAGCCTGACCGCACCGCGGGCCGCGAGCACCATCAGGTCGCACAGGTCGTTGTAGGACCCGACCAGGTTGCCGACGATGTTGATCTCGGTGGAGATGATGTCGATGGTCGGTACGACGACGTCCTCGCCGTACCCGACGACGTGGTAGTCGCCGGCCCGCCGGAGCATCCGGACACCCTCGGCGGTCGCGCCGCCCTCGCCGACGAAGTCGACCACCACCTCGGCGCCGTGGCCGCCGGTCAGCGCCAGCACGTCGTCCACGTGATCGCCCTCGGCAACCACGCCGTGGTCGGCGCCGATCGAGACTGCCAGCTTGACCGCGTCCGGGTTCCGGTCGACCACGATCAGCTCGGCCGGGGTGAGCGCCTTCAGCACCTGGATGCCGATGTGGCCGAGCCCGCCCGCGCCGATGACGACGACGCGGTCCCTCGGCGTCAGCCGGCGAGCGGCCTTCGCGGCCGCGTGGTACGCGGTCAGGCCGGCGTCCGCGAGCGCCGCGACGTCCGCCGGCTCCAGCGAGTCGTCGATCCGGACGACGCTGCGCGCCGAGGTCCGCAGGTACTCGGCGTACCCGCCGTTCGTGTCGATCCCGGGGAACGCCGACGACTCGCAGTGCACGTCGTCACCGGATCGGCAGGCCCGGCAGAGACCGCAGGTGACCAACGGGTGCAGGATCACTTTGTCGCCCTCGGCAACGTTCGTGACGGCGGAGCCGACGGCGTGCACCCAGCCCGCGTTCTCGTGGCCGATCGTGTAGGGGAGCTCGACGCCGCTCTTGTCCGCCCACTGTCCTTCGAGGATGTGCAGGTCGGTCCGGCAGACTCCGGCGCCGCCGATCTTCACGATCACGTCCCACGGCCCGGCGGGCTCGGGGACCGGCACCTCGGTGAGCTCGAGGTTTCGGTGGTAACCGACCACCTGGACAGCTCGCATCGTGCTCATCCACGTGCTCGCTTCGCTCCGGGCGCGGATGAGACACGAGGTGCGCTGTCCTCGATGATGAACTCGCTTCGCTCGTCCATGGTGACAACCTCCAGAAGTTCGTCGGGGTAGCGGGTGCGCAGCAGGCCGCGGCAGAAGTGCGCGTTGCCTTCGATCGAGATCCGGGTGGCCCGGGCCCGGCGGAGGACGAGCGGTACGGCGGCTTCGTCGTACCCGTGTCCGTCGTGGTCGACCAGGATCAGGGCGGTGGCGTCGTCCGGTAGGGAGAGGGCGGCGCGGCGCCGGTGGAGCGCGTCGAGGTGCGGTCCGGCCGGCAGGTCGGCCAGGGTGACCCTGCTGGGCTCGGTTTCCGGTCGTTCCCGGAGCAGGGCGGTCAGGCAGCGTTCCATCGCGGCGGTGTGGGCCTTGCGGCGGAAGGTCTCCCGGAGCTCCTCGAGGTCCTGCTCGGCCTCGTGCCGGAAGGTCCCGCGGTAGCCGGCGTCGGCGGCCAGGCCGGCGTTGATCAGGCCGGAGTCGTGATGGTCGTCGAGCTGGACGATCACCAGGTCCGTCCATGGCAGCGCGGTCAGTACGTCCTTGGCGTCGGACGCCATCAGGTAGGCGAAGTTCGGTGCGCAGAACGCGGTCGGCAGTCGCAGGTGGACCTCGACCTCGGTGTCGCGGACCTCGAGCGAACGGACGAACCCGAGCCGCGTGATCGGTTCGTCGAGCTCCGGGTCCAGCACCGCGCCGAGCGCGTCGTACGCGCACTCCAGCCGGGTCACCTCACGCCCCCACGAGCTCGTCCGCGCCGCGCGGACCGGTCGCGGTCTCGTCGGCGTCCGGCAGCCGCAGCTCGGCCGGGACGTCGAGGTCGTACATCTTGGCGGCGTTCAGGCCGAGGATCTTCTTCTTCTGCGCGGTCGTCAGCGGCGCGTACTCGGTCAGGTCGGCCGGGATCTCGAAGTCGACGAAGGACTCGACCAGCCACTTCGGCGTCCAGAGCGCGTAGTCGGAGGAGAACTGGATCCGGTCCTCGCCGATCCAGTAGAGCAGCTCGCCGATGATCTGGGCGAAGTACCGCGGCCGGGTGTGGATGAACGGCATCGCGACCGCCAGGCCGCCGTGCACGTTCGGTTCCTGGGTGGCGATCCAGCAGAAGTCCTCCAGCCGGGGCAGGCCGACGTGCTCGACGACGAAGTTCAGGTCGGTGAAGTCGGTGGCCACGTGGTCGATGTCGGCGACGTCGAAGGCGTCCCGGTCCAGCGGCCGGATCGTCGGGCCCTTGTGGATGTGGATGTTGGTGACGCCGAGCTCCCGGCAGGCTTCCAGGTAGCGGTACGACCAGGGGTCGTCGAGGCGCCAGCCACGGGAGTCGCCGTGCCACTCGGCCGTGTAGAGCTTCACGCCCTTCAGGTGGAACCGCTCCGCGTCAGCCCGCAGCTGGTCCAGCCCCGCCTCGCCGTTGCGCGGGTCGAAGCAGTGGTTGTAGGTCAGCTTGTCGGGGTGCTTGCTCGCGAGTGCGAACGCCTCCTCGGTCTGACCGAACCCGGTCCGGTAGAACTCGCCGAGGTACGCGGGCTGGAACACCGCGTGGTCGACGTACCCGTCCTCGAAGAGGTCCTTCATCAGCCGGTCGCCGCCGTAGTACAGGTACTCCTCGTAGCTCCACACCTCGCTCTCCGGGGACAGGTTGCGGTGGTAGTCGTAGAAGCAGTCGATGAACTGCTTGCCGTGGATGTTGCGCTGGTTCTCCGGCCGGCCGTCCCACAGGGCGATGTGGGCGTCGACGACGTAGTAGTTCTCGCCGTTACTGGTGTACATCTCGTCCTCCGTCCAAGCGGTTGACGAGAACGTAGGTACGGCGCCCCGGCCCGCGGCAGCCGGTGAACGTCTCAATCTGAGACTCCCCGCCGTCTCAATCTGAGACACGCGCCCACTGGACCGGTTGTACGCTCGACCCCACCCTCATGGTGAGAGGAGGCGGCCGGTGGCGATCTCTGAGCGCGCGCTGCTCCACCAGCGGCTGGGCAGTCAGCTCCCGATCGAGGGAGACCTGACTCCGGTCAGTGCGCTGCCCGAGCGCCTGCTGGCCTCCTGGCAACGCAGTGAGGAGTACGGCGTCTCCGTCGAGGACGTGGAGCCGGTCTTCACCGGCACGTTCGACCAGGAGTCGCTGTTCTTCCAGTGCGGTCGTGAGGTGCTGACCGACCTGCACCGCACGCTGGCGGCCGAGCCGATCAGCCTGATGCTCACCGATGCCGAAGGGCTGGTGCTCAACCGGCTCAGCGGCGACCACAGCCTGTTGCGCGCGCTGGACGCCGTACATCTGGCCCCTGGGTTCGCGTACTCCGAGCGAGAGGCGGGGACCAACGGGCTCGGGCTGGCACTGGCTGACCGAGTGCCGACGCTGGTCCGGGCGGAGGAGCATTACTCGTTGAGCCTCTGCACGTACACCTGTGCCGCCGTGCCGGTGCTGGACCCGCGGACAGGTCGGCTGGAGGGCAGTGTCAATCTGACGACCTGGTCCAGCTCGTCCAGTGAACTGCTGCTGGCGCTGGCGCAATCCGCGGCCAACAACACCGCTGTGCTGATGCTGGCCCGCTCTCGAGGCCGGAGTCCTCGGCCCACGCCCCGTGGCGAGGTCTTCCGGGTCGAGACGGCTCGCCTGGAGCCGGGGTCGGGGACGTTGCGGTCTCTGTCGACCTCCTGGACCAGCGCGCTGAGTCTGACCAAGACGGCGTTGGCCGCCGGCCGGGTGGTGGCAGCCGTCGGCGAGCCGGGCTCAGGACGATCCACGGTGCTCGCGCAGGCCGAGCGGGAGACTCGGCCGCGAGAACGCATCCTCGCCGCGAGCCCGCCGGCGCCACAGGACGTGGAGGCGTGGCTCTCCCTCTGGACACCCGAGCTGGGCAAGCCGCACACCGCGGTGGTCCTGTGTGACGTGGACGCACTTCCCGCCTGGGTGGCCGAGCGTCTGCGTGACCTCGTCCTGCATGCGGGCGGCCCGGTCCCGTTCTCGATGACGGCCGAACGCTTCGAGGACATCCCGGCGGCACTCGCGTCACTCGTGGACACCGTCGTTCAGGTGTCACCGCTGAGGGACCGGCCGACCGACGTACTGCCCCTGGCCAGGTACGCCGCCCGCCGGGCACGCGGGCGTGACGTCGACTTCACGCCGGCGGCGCAGCGGGCGTTGGCGGACTACGGGTGGCCCGGCAACGTGGAGCAGTTGCACCGGGTGGTGAAGGACGCGGCCCGGCGTACCGACGTGATCGACGTCGGGCACCTGCCCGGCGAGCTCAGATCCGGGCCCGGTCACCGGCTGACCCGGATCGAGGCGTTCGAACGGGACGAGATCATCCGGGTGCTCGCCCGCCCGGGGATCTCGATGAAGGCCGCGGCCGCCGAGCTCGGGATGAGCCGGGCGACGATCTACCGGAAGATCGCCCAGTACGGGATTCGTACGGACGGGTAGTGACGGATCGTGATGACAAGTCTGGGGTGATCACCAATTGCCACTAGGCAAGAGATGGTGAGCGCCGTACCATCTTTCAGGCTGACCGGTCCAACACGAGGGGGCGAGGGGTGACCGAGGTCCAAGTACCGCACACCCACGACCGGGTCGAGCTCAGGGATCTCGCCGCGCTTGCGGGCGAAGGTGACCGGACAGCTCTCAACGACCTGCTCACACGGGTACGTGCCGTGGCCCACCGCTATGTGCGGTCGAGGCTCTGGACGTACCCGGGCGGCGCCGACATGGTCGACGACGTCGCCCAGGAAGTCTGTGTCGCGGTGTTCGGTGCACTCGGCCGGTACCGTGACGAGGGAAGGCCTTTCGAGGCTTTCGTCTACGGCATCGCTGCCCGCAAGGTCGCCGATGCCCAGCGTGCGTTCGCGGTGGCCGACGTCTCGACGCCGGACCTGCCGGACGGCGCGGACGAGTCACCGACGCCGGAGGAGCACGCGGTCCGGCATTCGGAGGTCCAGCACATCATGGGATTGCTGGAGAAGTTGCCGGAGAAGTTGCGGGAGATCCTGCGGCTCCGGGTGGTAGCGGGGATGTCAGCCGAGGAGACCGGCCGGGCACTGGGGATGACACCGGGGGCGGTGAGGGTCGCACAGCATCGAGCGTTGAACACGCTCAGGGGGTTTGTGGGGCATGAGGCAGGGCTGGAACGAGGAGCAGGGGAGGGGCATCATGGCTGACCGTTTCGACCTCGACGCGATCGACGCCGATGACGCACTACTCGACCTGCTGGCCGCTGGTGGGGAGTCCGCGCGGACCGCGGGTGGGCATGACCCGGCCGTGAAGCTGCTGGCCGATCTGCGGCTCGCCGTGGAAGTCGAGGACGAGCTGCCGGTCGAGACGATCGACGACCCGGAGAGCTTCCTGGCGCGCTGCGCGGCGCTCAACCCGGTGACGGACCCGTTCGCCCGCAAGGTGGCGACGCGTGGTCTGGCACTCGGTGTCGCCGCGGTGGCCGCGCTGTCGGTCTCCGGTGTGGCCGCGGCCGTCACCGGCGATCCGCTGTCGCCGTACGAGAAGGTCATCGAGAAGATGGTCGACGCGGTCCGCCCGCAGACCAGCTTCCCGGCCGAGCAGCTCGACGGCATGCCCGTGGTCGACAAGTCCAAGATCGTCAAGGTCTCGAAGGACTACCAGGAGAAGCAGAAGCAGCGGAAGGAAGCCGAGGAGCAGAAGGCCAAGGTCGATCCGCTCGTCACCGACCCGCCTGCGGACCGGCAGCAAGCCATGCCGCCGCTGCTGCGGCCGGTGCCGGTGAAGCCGCTGGTGGTCGAAGATCCCATCGAGCCGGTGATCGCGGAGCCGACGAACGTCCCGGAGCAGGTCGACGGGGAGAAGCCGAGCGACGATCCGACCACGGATCCGACCACGGAGCCGACCACGGAGCCGACCACGGAGCCGACGACGGAGCCGACGACGGAGCCCTCCGGCGACGCGACGACGCAGCCGTCCGGCGACCCGACGACCGATCCGACCACCGATCCGACCACGCAGCCGTCGGACCCGCTGCCGTCCACCGACCCGACCACGACTCCGCCGCCGAACAGTGAGACCGGCACGGAGACCGAGTCCAACCCGACGCCGGCGCCGGGCACGCCGACGACGGTGCCGGGTGGCAACCAGGGGTCCGACCAGGCGCCGGGGTCGGGCACCGGGGAGTCCGGGAACGACTCGCCGGACGAGGACCAGCTGCCGGCCGACACCAGCCCGCCGGCCGACGACAGCACGCCCGCGGACACCAGCTCGCCCGCCGACGACCAGAAGCAGCCGCCGGCGGACGAGGAGCCGGCCCGGGCGCCGTTGACCGAGTTGCTCGAGAAGCTCCTGCCGCCGACCGGGGGACCGGTCGAGGTGCCGGGCGTGAAGGACTACTCCGGCGACGGGGTGAAGGCCGAGGGCAAGCACTCGAACGGCAGGCTCACCACCGGCTCGCTCAAGAGGACGTACGTCAAGGGCAAGCACTCCAGCGGCCGGTACGCCGAGGGCAAGCACGCGGCCATCGCCCGGGCGCACGGCTCCACCGCGTCCCCGGACGTGCTGAAGATCCTCGGCGTCGTCAACAAGCCGACGAACTGATACTGCGCGTACCCGCCCGGCAACGCCCGGGCGGGTACGTCGTGCTGCCGGGGACCAGCCGGTTGTGGACGGGCGATTCGGGCACCCGGCAGGGGGCGGCATAGGATGGTGTCCCGTTCTCGCCGTGTAAAGGTGCTCGTTTTCCCCATGGACATCACACCCGCTGGAGTTCCCGACAAGTTCGCCGTCCTCGGTCTCACCTTCGACGACGTGCTGCTGCAGCCCAACGAGTCCGACGTCATCCCCTCCGAGGCCAACACCCGGTCCCGGGTGAGCCGCAACATCGAGGTCAACATCCCGCTGCTGTCCAGCGCGATGGACACCGTCACCGAGGCGCGGATGGCGATCGCCATGGCCCGTCAGGGCGGCCTCGGCGTCCTGCACCGCAACCTGTCGGTCGAGGACCAGGCCCAGCAGGTCGACCTGGTCAAGCGCTCCGAGTCCGGGATGATCGCGCAGCCGATCACCATCGGCCCGGACGCGACCATCGGCGAGGCCGACGCGCTCTGCGGGCAGTACCGGATCTCCGGCGTCCCGGTGGTCGACGACGCCGGCGTCCTGGTCGGCATCGTGACGAACCGGGACATGCGGTTCGAGAACGACCTGTCCCGGCCGGTTCGCGAGGTGATGACCCGGCAGCCGCTGATCACTGGCAAGCAGGGCATCTCCGCGGACGACGCGATGGCGCTGCTGAGCCGGCACAAGGTGGAGAAGCTGCCGCTGGTCGACGACTCCGGGAAGCTGACCGGCCTGATCACGCTCAAGGACTTCGTCAAGCGGGACAAGTTCCCGCTGTCCACCAAGGACGCCACCGGCCGGCTGCGCGTGGGTGGCGCGATCGGCTTCTTCGGCGAGGCCTACAAGCGCGCGATGACGCTGGTCGAGGCCGGCGTCGACGTGCTGGTGGTGGACACCGCGCACGGTCATTCCCAGGCGCAGCTGGAGATCATCCGCAAGCTCAAGGCCGACCCGGCCACCCGCGGCGTCGACGTGGTCGGCGGCAACGTCGGCACCCGTGCGGGCGCCCAGGCGCTGGTCGACGCGGGCGCGGACGGCGTCAAGGTCGGCGTCGGCCCGGGCTCGATCTGTACGACGCGGGTCGTCTCCGGCGTCGGCGTACCGCAGGTCACCGCCATCTACGAGGCCTCGCTGGCCTGCAAGCCGGCCGGGGTGCCGGTGATCGGCGACGGCGGCCTGCAGTACTCCGGTGACATCGCCAAGGCCCTCGTGGCCGGTGCGGACACGGTCATGCTGGGCTCGCTGCTGGCGGGTTGCGAGGAGTCGCCCGGCGACCTGGTGTTCATCAACGGCAAGCAGTTCAAGGCCTACCGCGGGATGGGCTCGCTGGGCGCGATGCAGTCCGGTGGCCTGCGCAAGTCGTACTCCAAGGACCGCTACTTCCAGAGCGACGTCGGCTCCGACGAGAAGCTGATCGCCGAGGGCGTCGAGGGCCAGGTGCCGTACCGGGGGCCGCTGTCGGCCGTGGCCCACCAGCTGATCGGCGGCTTGCGGCAGTCGATGTGGTACACCGGAGCCCGCACGGTGGCGGAGCTGCAGGAGAAGGGCCGGTTCGTCCGGATCACCTCCGCCGGTCTGCAGGAGTCCCATCCGCACGACATTCAGATGACGGTCGAGGCGCCGAACTACTCCGGCCGCTGACCCGCCTGCAACCCGTTAGGACACCAGATGACCGAGATCGAGATCGGCCGCGCCAAGCGGGGCCGGCAGGCGTACGCGTTCGACGACATCGCGATCGTGCCGTCGCGGCGGACGCGGGACCCGGAGGAGGTCTCGGTCGCCTGGCAGATCGACGCGTACCGGTTCGAGTTGCCGATCCTGGCCGCGCCGATGGACTCGGTGATGTCGCCGGCGACCGCGATCGCGATCGGCAAGGCCGGTGGTCTCGGTGTGCTCAACCTCGAAGGTCTCTGGACCAGGTACGAGGACCCGAGCGGGCTGCTCGAGGAGATCACGAGCATCAGCAAGGAGCAGGCGACCCACCGGCTGCAGGAGATCTACTCCGCGCCGATCAAGCCCGAGCTGATCTCGCAGCGGGTGCAGGAGATCCGCGACTCCGGGGTCACCGTGGCCGGCGCGCTGTCGCCGCAGCGCACGAAGCAGTTCGCCAAGCACGTCGTGGACGCGGGCGTCGACCTGTTCGTCATCCGGGGTACGACGGTCTCCGCGGAACACGTCTCGGGTCAGGCTGAGCCGCTCAACCTCAAGCAGTTCATCTACGACCTCGACGTACCGGTGATCGTCGGTGGGTGCGCGACGCACCAGGCCGCGTTGCACCTGATGCGGACGGGAGCCGCCGGCGTGCTGGTCGGTTTCGGCGGCGGCGCGGCGCACACCACCCGCAAGGTGCTCGGTGTCGCGGTGCCGATGGCGTCCGCGGTGGCCGACGTGGCCGCAGCCCGGCGGGACTACATGGACGAGTCCGGTGGCCGGTACGTGCACGTCATCGCGGACGGCTCGGTCGGGCGGTCCGGCGACGTGGCGAAGGCGATCGCCTGCGGTGCGGACGCGGTGATGGTCGGTTCGCCGCTGGCCCGGGCGAGCGACGCCCCGGGCGGTGGGTACCACTGGGGTGCCGAGGCGTGGCACTCCCACCTGCCCCGCGGTGAGCGGGTCGAGGTCGGCGTCACCGGGACGCTGGAGCAGATCCTGTTCGGCCCGTCCTGGGTGCCGGACGGCACGATGAACCTGGTCGGCGCGCTGAAGCGGGCGATGGCCACCACCGGCTACACGGAGCTGAAGGAGTTCCAGCGGGTCGAGGTCGTCGTCGGGTGACGGCATGAGCACCGGCGTCCTGCTCCTGCACGGCTCGAGCGGTCCGCCGGAGGTAGAGCGGGCCCGGATCCTCGAGGCCGAGGGGTACGACGTTCTCGCGCCGGCGTGGTTCGGCCGGCGGATCAGCGAGATCCCGCTGGAGTCGTTTCCGCTGGACGAACTGGCGGCCCGCAACGACCGGGTCGCGGTGATGGGCACGTCCCGCGGCGCCGACGAGGCCGATCGGGAGCTCGGCGCGCTGGCCTGGGCTGACGTCCGCAAACTCCTCGCCGGCTGACCGCGGGCGGCGTGCGTCCAGTCCTCACGGGTCGGGTGGTTCTGGAAGGATGACGCCATGGGATTGTTCAGCCGACGGAGCAGCCAGGACGCCGACAACGTTGCCCTCGCCGCCGCGCGGGCCCGACTCTCCTCCGACGACATCGATCAGGTGCGGTTCCTGATCACCACCAAGAAGATGGTGCACGCGGTCAAGCTGATCCGCGACCGCACCGGCCTGGACCTGAAGCACGCCAAGGGTCTGGTCGACGACATCCGGCTCGGCCGGTACGTCGCACCGGTCACCGTCACCCCGGTCGTCCGCTTGCCGGGTACCAACCTGGCCGAGCGCACCCGCACCCTCAAGGCTCAGGGCGAGCTGCACCAGGCCACGGCCCTGGTCGTCTCCGAGACCGGGATGACCGAGACCGAGGCCGGACTGTTCGTCGGTGCCCTCAAGACCGACCTGCAGGACTCCTAACCCTTCACGTAGGACAGCTTCTCCGCGATCTTCCCGTCCCGCAGCCGCAGTACGTCGACGCCGCGGACGTGGCCGCGGTCACCGGACGGCTCCCGCCAGGAGTACCTCCACCGCACCACGGCCCGGTCACCCAGCACCACGGATTCCTCGGTCTCGAACCGCGGGTCGTCGGTGTTCGCGAACAGCTTCACCCACTCCGCCCGTACGGCGTCCGCGCCTTCGGACCGGACTCCGTCGGGCGCGGGTGAGGTGGACTCGAACACACAGTCGTCGGTGACGAGCGCCATCACCGCGTCCAGGTCCCGCCGGTTGAACGCGGCGCCGAAGCCGGCGACGACCGAGTCGCCCGCCGACCAGCGCGGGTTCCGTCCGAAACCGGCGATGAGCTGGTCCCCGGGGTCGGAGAAACCTTCGACCGGGTCGGCGATCGCACCCATCGAGCGGAGCAGCTCGGCGCGCTCGGCGAACCAGGTGGCGACCTCGTCCACCAGGTCCGGGTCGAGCTGCGGTTCGGCGCCGATCGCGGCAGCCAGGTCCCAGCCGTGCACGAGGTGGTCCGCGGCCAGTTGGCGCAGGTACTCGGCCGGCTCCTCGTCGCCGTACGAGAGATGGACCTTCTCGATCGGCTGGTCGGCCGCGGCCTGAGCGGCCCGGGCGGCTGCCGTTGCGGCGGCTATCGGGTCGTCGCCGAGCAGGTCGCCGTCGAGGGCGTCGCCGACCTCGGCGATGGTCTTGCCCTCCATCAGCGGGACGGACCAGCGCTCCTCGCCGACGACGTGGTTGACCAGCTCACGGACGTTCCAGTCCGTGCAGGGCGTCGGAGCCGTCCATTGGTCGGGCGCCACCTGGTTGACCAACCTGGCGAAGCCGTCGACGGTTCGATTGTGCAGTTGCACCACATGCATGATCGTTCCCCCTCTCAGCGTCAGCGTCCGCCTGAGTGCAGGGGCCGTCAATGACCTGGTGGTTACCGGCCGAGCTGGAGTTGCTGCGCGGCCTCGTGGGCGTGCTGGGAGGCCAACAGGTCGCCGGTGGCCGCGAGCAGGTCGCCGTGGTGCCGGTAGCAGGAGCCGGCCAGGTACTTCATCACCGAGTCGTCGTCGGTGAACGGGATCAGGGCGGTCGCGACCTCCGCGCACCAGCCGCCGAGGTCGAGCGCCAGGTCGATCCGCCCGGCCTGGTAGTACGCCTCGGAGATGGCGAGCAGCACCTGCGCCCAGACCGGCGCGTACTTGCTGGTCTCGTACCGCATCCGGTGCGACTCCCGCTCGGACGAGATCGCGAACAGGTAGTGCGCCTCCATCCCCAGCGTGAGTGCGGTGTCGACGTCCTGCAGCAGCAGCGGCCGGATCAACTCGGCCAGCTCGCTCGCGCGGACCGCGGCCGACTCCGGATCGGTCCGGCCCGAGACCGTCGCCAGCGTCATCCCCGGCGCGGGCTCGCTCAGCGCCAGCAGCCGGTGGTACTGCTCGAACGGCCCGAGTCTGAGCTCCGCGTTCTCCAGCGCCGCGACCAGGCTCAGCGGCAGTCCGCGGTCCAGCTCCTCGGTGACCCGTTGCGCGGTCTCCGCGTCGGTGGCGAACGCCGTGCTCAGGCAGCTCTCGCCTTCCATGATCCGGCCGACGACGCTGAGGTGCTTGCCCTTGCGGGTGAGGGCGGCCACCAACGTGCGCAGGTCGGTCGCCGATTCCGAGTCCGCGAGCGTGTCCGCGGTGGTGAGGCCGATCTCGTCGGCCTCGAGCGCGAGGTCGAGCCGGCCCTCGGCCGCGTGCACGTCGGCGGACACGGCGGCCGCCGTACACAGGTAGCGCGCGTAGGACAGCGACTGCGGGCTCTCGTTGATCTGGTCCGCCAGTTGCAGGAACAGCTGGGTCGCCGCGTCGGCGGACGCGACCGCCAGTGCGGGGTCGCCGTACCGGCGCAGGATGAGCGCGTTCATCGCCAGCACGCGGGCGAAGTCCGGCTGGTGCTTCGGCCCGTCCTCGCCGCCGACGAGCTGCCCGTACGCGATCACCGCGCCGTCCATCTCGAGTACGGCGGTCGCGCCGTGGCCGCGGTGTGCCTGAGTCATCGCCCGCCGGGCGCGGACATCGGCCAGGAAGGAGGTGGCGTCCAGGACGCCGGCGTCGCTGAGCTCGGTGTAGCCGAGTTGGGCCTCGTGCAGCGCGGCAAGCGCTTCCTCGTGCCGCCCGGACGCGTTCAGCGAGCCGGCCAGCTCGTACTGCGTCGCGGCCATCAGGTGCTTGGCCTCGTAGTGGTCCGGGTGCCCCTCGGCGCGTTCCCGGGCCAGCTCGATGACACGCTGCTGGTACGGCCCGGCCTCATCGGCCCGGCCTTCCTCGATCAGGACCTGAGCAGTCTGCAGAGCCTCAGCGAGCTCGTCCTCAGGAGGCGTCCACAGCCCCCCGCTGTCCACCATCTCGACGTTCCACCCCTTCGCAGGTTCAACCGAACACCTTAGTGCTCCACAGGGCGGAACTCTTAGGGCTGACACGAGCGATTTCCGGTACTGACATGGCTATTACCGACAGGTAGCCTGGGGTCATGAGCGAGCGGAGCGAGCGAATCACAGGCACAGGAGCGTTCTCGCTCATGCCGGAGCCGAGCGCCAGCGAGGTGGAGGCATGAGCGAGCAGACGTCGATTCCTGCCGACCCGGAGCTCGATCCGACCGCGTCGTACGCCACCGACCAGTCGGTCGTCCGCCGGTTGTCGGGGCTGCTCCGCGCCTCGGCCGGCGCCCGGACGTCGTACGCACCGGCGACCGGTCAGCCGATCGCGACGCTGCCGGTGTCCAGCCCGGAGGACGTGGTTGCCGCGGTCCGGTCGGCGCGACGGACGCAGCAGACCTGGAAGCGGGTGCCGCTCGCCGAGCGCGCCGCGATCCTGCTGCGCTACCACGACCTGGTCCTCGACCACCGGCACGAGCTCGTGGACCTGGTGATCCTCGAGTCCGGCAAGGCCCGCAAGCAGGCCTTCGAGGAGGTCGCGCACGTCGCCCTCACCGCCCGGTACTACGGGCGCAAGGCCGCCGAACTGCTCGACCCGCAGCGCAAGCTGGGGATGTTCCCGATCCTCACCAGGGCCGAGCAGCGGTTCGTGCCGAAGGGTGTCGTCGGCGTCATCTCGCCCTGGAACTACCCGCTCAGCATGGCGATCAGCGACGGTCTCCCGGCAGTACTGGCCGGCAACACCGTGGTTCACAAGCCCGACAGCCAGACCCCGCTGACCGCGCTCCGGGCGATCGAGCTGCTGTACGACGCCGGTCTGCCGCGCGAAGCCTGGCAGCCGGTGCACGGCGACGGCCCGACGGTCGGCGGCGCGATCATCCAGAACACCGACTACGTCTGCTTCACCGGCTCGACCCGGACCGGCCGGCTGGTCGCGCAGCAGGCCGGCGAGCGGCTGATCGGCTGCAGCCTCGAGCTCGGCGGCAAGAACCCGATGCTCGTGCTCCGCGACGCCGACATCCACCGGGCCGCGGAAGGCGCCGTCCGGGCATGCTTCTCGAGCGCCGGTCAGTTGTGCGTCTCGATGGAGCGGCTGTACGTCGCCGACCAGGTGTACGACGCGTTCGTCACGGCGTTCATCGACCGGGTGAAGAAGCTCCGGTTGTCCGCGGGGACCGGCTGGGACGTCGACATGGGCTCGCTGATCTCGAAGGCGCAGCTGGAGACCGTCACCCGGCACGTCGAGGACGCGCGGTCCAAGGGGGCCGTCGTGCTCGCGGGTGGCAAGGCCCGGCCGGACATCGGACCGCTGTTCTACGAGCCGACCGTGCTGTCCGGCGTGACGCCGGAGATGGAGTGCTTCGACAACGAGACGTTCGGGCCGGTGGTGTCGATCTACCGGTTCTCCGACGAGTCCGAGGCGATCCAGCGCGCGAACGAGGGCGAGTACGGGCTGAACGCGAGCGTCTACACCCGGGACGGCCGCCGCGGCCGGGCGATCGCGGCGCAACTGGTGGCGGGGACGGTGAACGTCAACGAGGCGTACGGCGCGACGTTCGGCTCGATCGACACCCCGATGGGCGGCATGCGGTCCTCCGGCCTCGGCCGCCGCCAGGGTGCCGAGGGCATCCACCGGTACGTCAACTCGCAGGCGATCGCCACCCAGCGCGTGCTCCCGATCGCCGCCTCGCACGGCATGTCCGACGAGACGTACGCCGAGCTGATCACCGGAGCCCTCCGGGTGCTCAAGAAACTGGGCCGTCCATGACCGAGCGAAGCGAGGACGTGCATGGGGCAGCATGACTACGACGTCGTAGTCATCGGGTCGGGGTTCGGCGGCAGCGTGTCAGCCCTGCGGTTGACCGAGAAGGGCTACAAGGTCGCGGTGCTCGAGGCCGGCGCACGGTTCGAGGACGCGGGGTTCGCGAAGAACTCCTGGGACAAGAGCCGGTTCCTGTTCGCGCCGAAGCTCGGCTGGTACGGCATCCAGCGGATCAGCGCGCTGCGGGACGTCATCATCCTGTCCGGCGCGGGGGTCGGTGGCGGCAGCCTGGTCTACGCCAACACGCTGTACGAGCCGCTGCCCGCGTTCTACACCGACCGTCAGTGGGCGCACATCACCGACTGGAAGTCCGAGCTCGCCCCGTACTACGACCAGGCGAAGCGGATGCTCGGCGTGACGACGTACCCGCACTTCACCCCGGCCGACCGGGTGATGAAGCAGGTCGCGGACGACATGGGGGCCGGGGACACGTTCCACCCGACCCCGGTCGGCGTCTTCTTCGGCCAGCCCGGCGTCGAGGTCGACGACCCGTACTTCGGTGGCGCGGGCCCACGCCGTACCGGTTGCATCGACTGTGGCGAGTGCATGACCGGCTGCCGGCACAACGCGAAGAACACACTGACCAAGAACTACCTCTATCTGGCCGAGAAGGCCGGCGCCGACGTGTACCCGATGACCACGGTCACCTCGGTCGAGCCGCTGGCGAACGGCGGGTATGCCGTCGACACCCGCCGGACCGCGAACCGGAGGAGCACGCGCCGGTTCACCGCCCAGCAGGTGGTGTTCGCCGCCTCGGCCCTGGGGACGGCGAAACTGCTGCACCGGCTCCGGGACGAAGGCAGACTGCCGCGGCTGTCGGACCGGCTCGGCGTGCTCACCCGGACGAACTCCGAGTCGTTGGTCGGGGCGATCGCCCGCGACCGGGACGTCGACTACAGCCGCGGGGTCGCGATCACCTCGTCGTTCCATCCCGACGACATCACTCACATCGAACCGGTCCGGTACGGCAAGGGCAGCAACGCGATGTCATTGCTGCAGACCGTCCTCACCGACGGCGACGGCGACCGGCCGCGCTGGCGGACCTGGCTGCGCGAGCTCGGCGTCCAGCGCAAGAACATCCGCCGGCTGTACGACCTGAGGCACTGGTCCGAGCGGACCGTGATCGCGCTGGTGATGCAGACCGCGGACAACTCGATCACGACGTACGGCACGCGGGACCGGTTCGGCCGCTGGCGGCTGACCTCGAAGCAGGGCCACGGAGCGCCGAATCCGTCCTGGATCCCGGTCGCGAACCAGGTGGTCCGGCGGATGGCGAAGCTGATGAACGGTACGCCGGGCGGCACCATCGGCGAGCCGTTCAACGTCCCGATGACCGCGCACTTCATCGGCGGCTGCGCGATCGGCGACTCACCCGAAACCGGCGTGGTCGACCCGTACCACCGGGTCTACGGGTACGACGGCCTGCACATCCTGGACGGGTCGACGATCTCGGCGAATCTGGGAGTCAACCCGTCGCTGACGATCACCGCCCAGGCCGAGCGCGCGCTGTCGTTCTGGCCGAACAAGGGCGAGGAGGATGTCCGGCCGCCGGCAGGATCGGCGTACCGGCGGGTGCAACCGGTGAAGCCGGCCCGGCCCGTCGTACCGGCCGATGCGCCCGGGGCTCTGCGGTTGCCGATCGTGCCGAACAGGCTGTGACGGATCCGTAACACAACGGCAATAGTTCACGCGCTGTCAGGTGAAATGAGAAAACCTCAGCAACTGATGTGACTGCTGAGGTTCGGGAGGTATTCCGAAAGGCCCGAAAAAGGGGCCGGAAAGGGGCCAGAAAAGGGAGCAGGTCCCTCGGGAACGTTTCCGCCCAAATCGTTTCCCGAGGGACCCACTCAAGCCGGGGTGAGGCGCCCGGCGCTTTTGGGATCGGGTCACCAACCACAGCTGGCGACCCGAGCTCTTGGTCACTACCTTACATCCGATTTCCGGAGTTTCGAGCCTTCGCAAGTGGTTGTGACCACTCTGCGTGCTGATCGTAATGATCGGCGATTCGTCGCTCCCGGTAACCGGGTGGCGGTCTCCCTTGCGGTAACCGCCTCTGCACACATCAACGAGGCCCTCTACAAGGGGTTACGAGGTTCCGCAGAAAATCCAGAAAGTTTTCCGGACGCTGCGGAGAGTGCTGAGTCGACCGGGCCCCGGGTGTTCCACGTGACGCCCCTCGCAGAGACTTGCAGGCCGGCTGACCTAAGGTGTGGCTGGCGATGCCACGCACACCCTTACGGTGGCGACCGTCAGATGAGGCAGGAGAACGATGAGCGACATCCTCGAGGTGGCCCGGAAGCAGGTTCTGGAGCAGGGCGTCGGCCTCTGCCAGGAGCAGCTGATCGAGGTGCTGCGGTCGCCGGACGACCAGCTGGCCGACCTGCTCGCCCTCGCGCACGAGGTCCGGGTGCAGTGGTGCGGTGAGGAGGTCGAGGTCGAGGGGATCATCTCACTGAAGACCGGCGGCTGCCCGGAGGACTGCCACTTCTGCTCGCAGTCCGGCCAGTTCACCTCGCCGGTCCGCTCGGTCTGGCTGAACATCCCCGAGCTGGTCGAGGCGGCCAAGGAGACCGCGAAGACCGGTGCGACCGAGTTCTGCATCGTCGCCGCCGTCCGCGGCCCGGACCAGCGGCTGATGTCGCAGGTGAAGGCCGGCATCGAGGCGATCAACGCCGAGGTCGACATCAACATCGCCTGCTCACTCGGCATGCTGACACAGGAACAGGTGGACGAGCTCAAGGCGTTGGGGGTGCACCGCTACAACCACAACCTCGAGTCGGCCCGCTCGTACTTCGGCGACGTCGTCACCACGCACTCGTTCGAGGAGCGCTGGGAGACCTGCCTGATGGTCAAGGCGTCCGGCATGGAGCTGTGCTGCGGCGGCCTGGTCGGGATGGGGGAGACGCTCGAGCAGCGCGCCGAGCTGGCCGCGCAGCTGGCCGAGCTGGACCCGCACGAGGTGCCGCTGAACTTCCTCAACCCGCGCCCGGGTACGCCGTTCGGCGGCCTGGAGATCATGGCCGGCAAGGACGCGCTGCGGACGATCGCGGCGTTCCGGCTGGCGATGCCGCGGACGGTGCTCCGGTACGCCGGCGGCCGCGAGCTGACCCTGGGCGACCTGGGCACCCGCGACGGCCTGCTCGGCGGCATCAACGCGGTCATCGTCGGCAACTACCTGACCACCCTGGGCCGCCCGGCGACTGCCGACCTCGACCTGCTGGCCGAGCTGAAGATGCCGGTCAAGGAACTCCAGAAGACGCTATGACCACTCTGGACATGTACTGCGGTCATTGCGGCCAGGAGCAGGCCGACGGCAGTCACGAGGACTGCCGTCGGGCCTTGATGCTGGAGCCGCCCAGGTACTGCGCCGAGTGCCGGCGCCGGATGGTCGTACAAGTCCATCCGATGGGCTGGTCAGCGCGCTGCTCGGTCCACGGCGACGTCTCGTCCGACCGCCGGTAACCGGGTTCGGCAGCGCCCGCGCGTTACCGGCGGGGGCGCCGCTTCACCGCCGGTGAGTCGATCGCGCCGGACGCGGCCACGACGTCGACCAGTCCGTGTCCCTTGTCGAACGAGGTTCGGCCGCCGCGCGGATCCTGCTCGTACGCCGCGCCGTCGGTGTACTGGTGCGCCGTCGAAATCAGCGCGGTCTCGACCTGTGCCGCGGTCGCCGACGGATTCGCCTGGAACAGTTGGGCGACGATGCCGGCGATGTGCGGAGCGGCCATCGATGTACCGCTGATGGTGTTGTAGTCGCCGGCGTTGCGCGGATCCAGCCCGGTGGAGCAGATCGGCAGGTAGATCCGGCACGACGAGGTGATGTCCTCGCCTGGAGCGGAGATGTCCGGGTAGGTGGAAACGCTGCCGTTCTCGCCGCGGGACGAGTACGAGGAGATCTGGCCGTCGCGGGTGCCCGTGTTCTGGTCGAAGTACGAGGCGACGGACAGGATGCCGCCGGTCGGGTCCTGGCCGGGCGGGTTGGTCAGCGACTCGCTGCCGTCACCGCCGTCGTTGCCTGCGGCCCAGACCGTCACGACGTCCTCGGCCGCGAGCGCTCGCTGCAGCTTCACGGTCGCCGAGTTCGGGTCGAACTCGCCGCCGCCACTCGGGCCGTAGGAGTTGTTGGTCGCCTTGATCGGCGGGCAGGTGCTGGCCGGGACGCCGGCACCACACGGCGCCTCGTGGTTCTCCAGCACCCAGTTGAGCGCGGCGTCCGCGCCGACGACGAACAGGACGGCGCCGACCGAGATGGACACCAGCGAGGCACCCGGTGCCGCTCCCTGCATCTTGGTGCCGTCCGACAGCGTGACGGGGCGACCGGCGACGATGCCGTTGACGTGCGTGCCGTGGCCGCCGCCCGACAGCAGGTCGGTGTCGGCCGAGCCCGCGTCGACCGGCGCGCAGTTCGTCTCGGTCAGCGGGTCGCAGACGATCTTCAGGTTCTTCACCACCGCCGAGGTGCCGTCGGCGTTGCGGAAGAACGGGTGGGCCGGATCCACGCCGGTGTCGATCACCGCGACGCTGACGCCACGGCCGTCGAGCGGATTGCCGTCCGCACCGGTCCGGGTGGTGACGGCCTCGGCGCCGCGGGTGGCGGTATTGGACGTCGACAGGCTGGTCCTGATCGGTTGGTTGCCCTCGAGGTACGTCACCCCCGGTTCGGTCCGCGCGGCCCGAATTTGCGAGCTGGTGCCCTCAGCAACCACTACGCCGATCTTGTCGTACGACGTCAGTTGCTTCAGGCCACTGGCCTTGACCGCGTTCCGGGCGGCCGCGAGGTCGGTGCCGTGGACGAGCACGGTGGCCCGTTGCTGCAGCAGGGGCAGGGATCCGAGTTGGTCGAGTTGGCGGCTCAGGAACGGCTGGATCGGAGCCGGCGCGGTCTGCTGGGCGTGCACCGGGACGGTGATGGTCACGGCCAGCAGACCGGCCGCGGCGGCGCCGATCAGGGCCCTGGGGCTGCGCATAGTGTCTCCTCACTTGACGGGACCGGCCACGGCGTCGGGCGGACGCGGTTACGGGCCGGTAACAAAGGCTTCGCCCAATGTAAGTCGATGACCACGGAATGAGAAGGCCTTAGGAGAGGTGCACCACATCTCACCCACCCGTGCCGCCGCGCCCCACGGCAACGGATTACCGTGTGGATCTTCAGGATCGGAGGCGGGAAGCGGTGGAACAGTCGGTGAGCGAGTGGTTACGGCGGGATTCGGAGCGTCTCTGGCATCCGTACTCCTCGCTGACCGAGCCCTCGCCGGTGCGGCTCGTCCGGGGCGCGTCCGGCGTCCGGCTGCGGCTCGACGACGGCGCCGGCGGGACGGTCGAGGCGATCGACGCGATGTCATCGTGGTGGTGCATGATCCACGGCTACCGCAACCCGGTGCTGGACGCCGCGGTGAAGCGCCAGGTGGACGACTTCAGCCATGTCATGTTCGGCGGGCTGACGCACGAACCCGCGATCCGGTTGGCCGAGCGGCTGGTCGAGATCAGCCCCGCGCCGCTGCGGCACGTGTTCTTCTGCGACTCGGGATCGGTCTCGGTCGAGGTCGCGATCAAGCTGGCGCTGCAGTACCAGGTCGCCCGGGGAAACAGCGGCCGGACCCGGATGCTGACCGTCCGCGGCGGCTACCACGGCGACACCTTCGCGCCGATGAGCGTGTGCGACCCGGTGAACGGGATGCACTCGCTGTTCACCGGAGCGCTGAAGGAGCAGGTGTTCGGCCCGCAGCCGCCGGCCGGGTTCGAGCGCCCGGACGACGATCCGGAGTTCGCCGCCTGGGCCGCGGCGATCACCGGGCTGGCCGAGCGGCAGGCGGACCAGATCGCCGGGATCATCGTCGAGCCGGTCCTGCAGGGCGCGGGTGGGATGTACCCGTACAGCCCGGCCTGCCTGCGGGTCCTGCGCGACCTCGCCGACCGGCACGGCTTCCTGCTGATCCTCGACGAGATCGCCACCGGCTTCGGCCGGACCGGGACGTTGTTCGCCTCCGAGCACGCAGGGGTCGACCCCGACATCCTCTGCATCGGCAAGGCGCTGACAGGCGGCTACCTCTCGATGGCCGCCACCCTGTGTACGACGGAGGTCGCGCACACCGTCTCGGACGGGCCGGGCGGTGCGCTGATGCACGGCCCGACCTTCATGGCCAACCCGCTGGCCTGCGCGGTCGCGCTTGCCTCGATCGATTTGCTGCTGTCGCAGGACTGGGCTGCCCGGGTCGCACGGATCTCCGCCGGCCTGTCGGCCGGACTGGCGCCGGCTGCGTCGCTGCCCGGAGTCAAGGACGTCCGGGTGCTCGGCGCGGTCGGCGTCGTCCAGCTGGGCGGGCCGGTCGACATGAAGCGGATGACGGAGGCCGTGCTGCGGCGGGGCGTGTGGGTCCGGCCGTTCCGCGATCTGGTCTACACGATGCCGCCGTACGTCTGCACCGACGAGGAGATCGCGGCCATCGGCGCCGCGATCACCGGCGCGGTGCGGGAGGTCGGCTGATGCTCGCGGACTGGCTCGCCCCGAAGGCCGCGGCGCTGGAAGCCCGTGGCCTCACCCGCCGCCTCCGCTCCCGCGCAGCCGACGAAGACCTGATCGACCTGGCCGGCAACGACTATCTCGGCCTGTCCCGGGACGCTCGCGTCGTCGGTGCGGCCGCCGAGGCCTTGCGCCTGTGGGGGACCGGCTCGACCGCGTCCCGCCTGGTCACCGGCACGACGTCGCTGCACGAGGAGCTGGAGTCCGCGCTGGCCTCTTACGCCGGCCAGGAGTCCGGGCTCGTCTTCTCCTCCGGCTACCTCGCCAACCTGGGCGTGGTGACGGCGCTCGGCGGTCCGGGTACCTTGATGGTCTCCGACGACCACGTCCATGCCTCGCTGGTCGACGCGTGCCGGTTGTCGCGGTCGCGGGTGGAAGTCGTCCCGCACAACGACGTCGAGGCGGTCGGCAAGGCGCTTGCCGAGCGCAACGAACCGCACGCGCTGGTGCTGACCGAGTCCGTGTTCAGCGTGCTGAGCGACGCCGCCCCGCTGGCCGAGCTGGCCGCCACCGCCGCCGCCCACGACGCGGTCCTGCTCGTCGACGAGGCTCACGGCCTGGGTGTCACGGGTGCGGGCCGCGGCTCGGTGCACGCCGGTGGGCTGGCCGGGCTCGACCACGTCATCGTCACCATGACGTTGTCCAAGGCAATGGCCGCGCAGGGCGGTGTCGTGCTCGGCCCGGCGCTGCTGCGTGAGCACCTGATCAACCGCTCGCGGTCCTTCATCTACGACACCGGGCTCAACCCGGCGGCCTGCGCGGCCGCACTCGCCGCGCTCCGCGTCCTGCAGGCCGAGCCTGAACGCCCGGCCGCGATCCACGCCGCGGCGGCCCGGCTGGCGGCGGCGTGCGACGTACCGCCGTCGTCCGGGCCTGTTGTCTCGGTCCCCCTCCCGGGGCCCCGGGAGACGGTTCAGGCTGCCGAGCTCTGCCTCGACGCGGGTGTCCGGGTCGGCAGCTTCCGGCCGCCGTCCGTGCCCGACGGAGTCAGCCGGTTGCGGTTGACCGCGAACGCCGGCCTGACCGCCGACGACCTGGACCGGGCCTGCGCTGTCGTCACCGACGCGATCGGGCAGGTCTCGTGATCACGATCGTCACTGGCACCGACACCGGCGTAGGGAAGACGATTGCCACCGCGGCCCTCGCCGCACGAGCCGCGCTGTCCGGTTCGGTGGCCGTCGTCAAACCCGCGCAGACCGGCGTCGGCGCCGGCGAACCGGGTGATCTGGCCGAGGTCCGGCGGCTGACGGGACTCGCCGACCTGCACGAAGGGGTTCGGCTGCGCGACCCGCTCGCGCCGACCACCGCGGCCCGGCGCGAGGGTGTTCACCTGCCGACGGTCAAGGATCATGCCTCGTTCGTGTCGGACCTCGCGGCGACCCGGGACACGGTCCTGGTCGAAGGCGCCGGCGGTCTGCTGGTCGGCCTGGACGACGAGGGCCGGGGTCTCGCGGAGTTCGCCGCCGAGTTGTCTGTGCCCTGCGCCTTCGTGGTGGTCACGCGGTCCGGTCTCGGCACTCTCAACCACACGGGCCTCACGGTCGAGGCACTGCGTCGGCGTGACCTGCCCGTCGAAGGACTGGTCATCGGTTCCTGGCCGGCCGAGCCCGACCTGGCCGAGCAGTGCAATCTGGAGGACCTGCCCGCGGTGACCGGCGTACCGGTGATCGGGCGTCTTCCGGCGGGCGCCGGTGAGCTCGAGACCTTCGTGCACGATGCGCCTGGCTGGTTCGTGTGACCGGTTGCCCGGCCCGGTACGACGAGGAGCTCGGGTACTTGGTGGTCGACGATCCTGCGCTGGCCCGGGAAGTGCTGCTGGATCCGGAGACGTTCCGGCCGGACAACGCCGTACTCGCGCATACGCCGCTGTCGGTGAAGGCGTTGCGGGTGCTGGCATCGGTGGGGTTCTCGCTGCCGCCGACGCTGGCGAACAACGCGGGGGAGTCGCACCGGCCGATCCGGGCAGCGGTGGCGCGGTTCTTCAGCCCGGCCCGGGTTGCGGGTGTCGAGCCGTTGACTCGGTCGTTGACGGTCTCGCGGGTGGAGTCGGCCGCTGACCGGTTGGCTGCGGGCTCCGAGGTCGACCTGGTGGAGGCAATCGCTGCGGAGCCACCGGCGCTGGTGCTGCTCGACATGCTCGGCCTGCGCGAGGTCGACGTACTCGCGTTGAAGGCGTGGAGCCGGGACTCGCTGGAGTTGTTCTGGGGGCGGCCCGACGAGGACCGGCAGCTGGAGCTCGCGCACAGTGCGGCGGAGTTCTACGACTGGCTCCGCCGGCGTACGAGGGCCGCGCGACGGGATCAGGGTGACGACCTGTTCGGGGTGCTCGTAGGACTCGGGCTCAGCGACGAGGAGGTGTGCGCGGTCGGGTACTTCCTGCTGATCGCCGGGCAGGAGACGACGATCCAGCTGATCTCCACCGCGTTCCGGCGTTCCCTCGGCGCGGACGCTGTTGCCTCCGACGTCGACCCGGCCGACCTGGTCGAGGGGGTTCTGCGCGAGGCGTCCTCGGTGCCGACGTGGCGCCGGGTCACCGGGCGGCCGGCCACGGTCGGCGAGGTCGAGTTGCCGGCGGGAGCTCCCGTGCTGCTCGGGCTGACCGGGCACGGCGGCCCGGCCGACCTCGCTTTCGGGATCGGGATCCACCGGTGCCTCGGTGCCGGGCTGGCGCGGCTGGAGGCCCGGGTCGCGCTCGAGTGTGCGGCCGGCCTGCTGAGCGACGTGGGCCTGGTGGAAGAACCGCCGATGATCGACCTGCTGTCGTTCCGGGCGCCGCGCCGGCTCCGGGTTGTGACACGGAGTGACGGCCGCCGCGGATTACAGCCCCGCTGACCTGCACCGATAGGCTTTGCGGGTGAGTGAGCATGAGTTGGTTCTGGTCGTCGACTTCGGAGCGCAGTACGCGCAGCTGATCGCGCGCCGGGTCCGCGAGGCCAAGGTGTACTCCGAGATCGTGCCGCACTCGATGCCGGTCGAGGAGATGCTCGCCCGGAACCCGAAGGCGATCATCCTGTCCGGCGGGCCGCAGTCGGTCTACGCCGAGGGTGCGCCGCGGGTCGAGTCCGGGCTGTTCGAGGCCGGTGTACCGGCGTTCGGGATCTGCTACGGGTTCCAGGCGATGGCACAGACACTCGGTGGCGAGGTCCGTCGTACCGGGCTGCGCGAGTTCGGCCGGACGCCGGTGACGGTGAGCTCGGCGGGCACGCTGCTGGCCGGGATCCCCGAGGACCTCAACGTGTGGATGTCGCACGGTGACGCGGTGCACGCGCCGCCGGCCGGCTTCGCCGTCCTGGCGGCCTCCGAGGGCGCGCCGGTCGCGGCGTTCGAGGACCTGGACCGCCGGCTGGCCGGCGTGCAGTGGCACCCGGAGGTGCTGCACTCGCAGGCCGGGCAGGCTGTGCTGGAGCACTTTCTCTACGAGATCGCCGGCTGCAAGGGCGACTGGACCACCACGAACGTCGTCGAGGAGCAGGTCGAGCTCATCCGGCAGCAGGTCGGCGACAAGCAGGTGCTGTGCGCATTGTCCGGCGGCGTCGACTCCGCGGTCGCGGCAGCCCTGGTGCACAAGGCGATCGGCGACCAGTTGACCTGTGTGTACGTCGACCACGGCCTGCAGCGGGCCGGGGAGTCGGAGCAGGTCGAGAAGGACTACGTCGCCGCGACCGGGATCCGGCTCGAGGTGGTCGGCGCCGAGGACCAGTTCCTCGGTGCGCTCGCCGGGGTCACCGATCCCGAGCAGAAGCGGAAGATCATCGGCCGCGAGTTCATCCGGACCTTCGAGGCGACCGCGCGGAAGCTGGACGCCGAGCGGCACATCGAGTTCCTGGTCCAGGGCACGCTCTACCCGGACGTGGTCGAGTCCGGCGGCGGCACCGGGACCGCGAACATCAAGTCCCATCACAACGTCGGCGGCCTGCCCGACGACCTGCAGTTCAGCCTGATCGAGCCGCTGCGGACCCTGTTCAAGGACGAGGTCCGCGAGCTCGGCCTGGCCCTCGGCCTGCCGGAGACCATGGTCTACCGGCACCCGTTCCCGGGCCCCGGCCTCGGCATCCGCATCATCGGCGAGGTCACCAAGGAACGCCTCGACGTCCTTCGCTCCGCCGACCTGATCGCCCGCACCGAACTGACCGCGGCCGGCCTCGACCGCGACATCTGGCAGTTCCCGGTCGTCCTGCTCGCCGACGTCCGTTCGGTCGGCGTCCAGGGCGACGGCCGCACCTACGGCCACCCGGTGGTTCTCCGTCCCGTCACCAGCGAGGACGCCATGACCGCGGACTGGGCCCGCCTCCCGTACGACGTCCTCGAACGGATCTCGACCCGCATCACCAACGAGGTCGACGAAGTCAACCGGGTGACGCTGGACATCACCAGCAAGCCGCCGGGCACGATCGAGTGGGAGTAGTCGGAAGCCTGGTAACGCCGTAGCCGTTGCCACGGTCGTCGCGCGGACATGACCTACCTGCGGCGCTGTCGCGCTCATCTCGCGGGTTGCCGCCCGCGGTGCGGTGTCGGGCCGGCGCGGCGATCAGCCCGCTGATCCGTGGGTGTTAGGCCCACTTACCCGGCGGTAGCCGAGCTCCTCGGGGTCTGCCCGGAAGGCGTTGGCAACTGTTCGCTTGGCGTTGGTGACGCCGGGTTGCGAACGGCGTACTTTGTCAGCAAGGGGAGGGCAGATGGCGCTGACGGTGGGGACCTTCAACCTGAACAACCTGTTCGACCGGTGGAACTTCGCGGGAGCGGTGGACGCGCTCGCGCAGGGGACGAGTTCGGTGCCGGCGACGTACACCTTCGACGACGAGCACCGCCGGCGGCTGCAGTTGGACAGCCGGGGCCGACTGCTGGTCGCGAAGAAGCCCGAGGACACCAACCGGGTCGCCGAGCGGCTGCTCGCCGCGGACGTGGACGTGTGGGTCGTGCAGGAGGTGGAGAACGCCGACGTCCTGCGGGAGTTCAACCGCGACCACCTGAACGGCGCGTACCCGCACTTGATGGTGATCGACGGCAACGACTCGACCCGGTTCATCGACATCGGCGTCCTGTCACGGCGGCCGCTCGGCGGCGTGACCAGTTACCAGCGGGCGTTCCACCCGGAGGTGCCGGACCGGCCGATCTTCTCCCGCGACCTGGTCGAGGCGGAGATCCTGGACGCGCGCGGGCGGAAGGTGCTGACGGTGTTCGGCACGCACCTGAAGTCGAAGTTCGTCGACTTCACCGTCGAGGACCCGGTCGCGGCCGCCGAGGAGGCGCAGTTGCTGCGCACCCGGCAGGCGGACATGATCATGCGGATCATCGCCCAGCGGACGAGCACCCGGCAGCGGTTCCTGCTGTGCGGGGACATGAACGACACCCCGGACTCACCCGCGCTGGCGTCGTTCCAGAAGGCGGGGCTGGTGAACGCGCTGCTGACGCCGACCGAGATCGGCACCGTGACGACGTCGGTCACGCTGCCGGCGAATCCGGCCTGGACGTCGACGTTCAAGGCGTCCGGGCAGCCGCGGGCGTTCGACCTGATCGACCAGATCTGGCTGTCGCCGTCGCTGGCGCCGCGGTTGCGGGAAGCGTTCATCGGCCGGCGGCGGAAGCTCGAACGGGACGGGACCGATCACGACCCGGCCTGGATCTGTCTTGATCTATAGGGCGTCCGACTGTGCCTGGATGCCGTCCAGGAGCCGGTCGAGACCGTAGCGGTAGGCGTCGGTGGCGGCCTCGCGGACGGTGTCCTGGTAGCCGTTCGCGTGCCAGATCGTCGTCATCGCGGGATGTTTTCCGGCGTCGAAGTACGTCTCCCAGAGGTCGCTGCGCTCGTGCCACCAGGCCTCGTGACTCTGTCCGGTCGTGCGCTCGACCTGCAGACTCTCCGCCTCCTGTCCTGCGGCCGAGTCGACGTACGTCGTGATGGCGAGCGCGGCCGTGTTCGTGTCGCGCGGACTCAGGTCGAGGGGGAGCAGGGTGGAGAGCAGGTACTCACGGCCGGCCAGCATGCCCGGGCCGACAGGCGGACGGACGGTGGAGACCCGGGCGAGCCAGGGGTGACGCTGGAACATCGCACGGGTCTCCTCGGAGTACACCTCGACCTGCTCACGCCAGTTCGTCGGTCTCGGCTCTCCTGGAGCGGGAAGCTCGCGCTCGGCCAGGACCTCGTCGACCATGAGGTCCAGCAACTCCTCCTTGGAGGGGACGTAGGTGTAGAGAGTCATGGTGCCGACGCCGAGGGCCTTGGCGACACCGCCCATCGAGGCCGCGTCGAGCCCGCGCTCGTCGGCCAACCGGACACCGGCCCGCACGACTCCGTCGACGTCCAACGACGGCCGCCGGCCCGCACTTCGCCGTCCGTCGCTCGCTGCGGGTCGCTGATTGCGCCAGAGCAGCGCGAGGGTGCGCTCCGGTTGACCTCCACCGCTGTGCCGCACTGTCACGTGCACAGCGTCCCATGCCTCACCGGAAGGCGTCGGCGTTGGCTATCGCCCATTCGCGGTAGGTGACCGCCGGACGACCCGTCAGTGCGGGCACCGTCGGCTCAGGGGCCATCGGATGCTCGGCCATCATCCGGAAGCCGTCGAGCAGCCACTGTGCGGTCTCCTCACCGACGATGGAGCGCCAGAGCGCCAGGTACTGCTGGGGTGACTGCTCCTCGAACCTCACCTCGCGCCCGATCGCCTGGCTGATGTACTCGACCTGCTGCGGAGCCGTCAGCCCTTCCGGCCCGCTCAGGGTGAGCTTCTGCCCGGTATAGCGCTCGCCGGTGATGACGACTCGTGCCACGGCGGCGATGTCGCTGAGGTCGATCGGCGTCTGGACGGCTGCCGGGTAGGGCGCCCGTACGACGTTCCCGGCTTTGATCGACGTGGCCCAGTCCAGGGTGTTGTTCATGAACTGTCCCGGTCGCAGGAATGTCCACTCGAACCCGGCGTCCTCGTCGCCCGCTCGATCTTGTAGTAGTGCCACTCCGACGGATTGCCTTGCTTCTCGTCCTCCGCCGGCTCGCCGGACAGTACGACGACCCGCCGTACGCCGGCCTCCTTCGCGCAGGTGACGAACTCGTCGACGTACGCCGGAAGTGGCGCGAGGTAGACCGTGTCGATGGTGTGCAGGGCTGCCGGGAGCGTCTCGGGTTTGCCGAGGTAGCCCTTCGCGACCTCGACGACGCCGGGCAGCGCGGCCTTCTCCGGGTTGTTGGTGAGCGCGCGGACCGGTGCGTTCGCCGCCACCAGTTCGTCGACCAGCAGGCGCCCCACGCTCGCGGTCGCGCCGGTCACCAGGACCGTCATCTGGTTCCTCCCTCTCCGGATATTCCGTATGGTATACGAGAATGCCTCCGACCGCAGGCGGGCCGACTTGAAGATTCGGGGAACATATGTTCGACTGTCATGCATGAGATGGGCGGGTCAGCAGCTCGACGCGGAGCTCCCAGGGGCGTTGCCGGGGCTCGGGTCGATCGCGGGCCTGGTCCGGTCGGTCACCACGCCGGAATTCCGCGGTGTCACCTTCCACGAGGTGCTGGCGCGGTCGGCGCTGAACTCCGTCCCCGGGACGTCGCTGCCGTTCAACTGGACCATCAATCCGTACCGCGGCTGCACGCACGCCTGCCGGTACTGCTTCGCCCGGCCGACCCACAGCTACCTCGAGCTCGACCAGGGCGACGACTTCGACCGGCAGATCGTGGTCAAGACGAACGTCGTCGACGTGCTCCGGCGCGAGCTCGCCCGGCCGTCCTGGTCCGGCGAACAGGTTGCCCTCGGCACCAACACCGATCCGTACCAGCGGGCCGAGGGGCGGTACCGGTTGATGCCGGGGATCATCGAGGCGCTGGCCGGCTCCGGGACGCCGCTGTCCGTGCTGACCAAGGGGACGCTGCTCCGGCGCGACCTGGATCTGCTGGTCGCGGCGGCCTCGGAGGTGTCCGTGGGCATCGGGGTCTCGCTCGCTCTGGCGGACGAGGAGCTCCGGCGGGTGGTCGAGCCGGGCGTACCGTCCGTCCGCGGACGTCTCGACCTGATCCGCTCGATCCGCGAGGCCGGCCTGTCATGCGGCGTCATGGTCGCGCCGGTGTTGCCGTGGCTCACCGACTCTGCTGACCAGCTCGACGACTTGTTCGGTGCGCTGGCGGATGCTGGTGCCACTGGGGTCACCACTCTGGTGCTGCACCTGCGGCCGGGGGTGAAGGAATGGTTCATGAGTTGGCTCTCTCGTGAGCGCCCTGAGCTGGTCGTCCGCTACGAGTCTCTCTACGCCCACGGCGTCAACGCGGCTCCCAGCTACCAATCCGCGTTCGAAGCCAAAGTCCGGCCCCTGCTGGACAAACACGGCTTCGGTCGCTCGTCCCGCCACCGCGCGGACCCGATGGCGCCATCACACCCCTCCACCACAGCTCGCTTCCGCAAGCCGCGCCACCGGGCGCCGGCCCGCGTCCCCGGCACCTCACCCGACATCAACCAGCAGACCCTCTTCTGATCAGCTGGTGCTCCTCCCATGCGACCGCCACGCGCGCTCCTGCGTCGTGTGCTCGCCGGTCCGGCCCATCGCCCTTGCGCGAGGCTACCGCCGCGTCGTTCGACTGCACGGTGTGTGCCTGGGCGGTCTGCTCGCCCGACCGGGTCACGCGGCCATCGGATTCGCGGGCTGCGCTGTGTGGGGACTACAGGAGCGTGAGGATCTGGGGGCCGTCGTCGGTGATGGCAACGGTGTGTTCCGCATGGGCTCCTCGGGTAGCGTCGGCGGAGCGGAGAGTCCAGCCGTCATCGTCGATGACGTAGGTGCTGCCGGGGCCGGTCCAGAACCACGGTTCGATGGCGAAGACGTGGCCTGGGCGGAGTTTGAGGCCGCGGCCGGGGCGGCCGTTGTTGGGGACGTGCGGGTCCTCGTGCATGCGCCGGCCGATGCCGTGGCCGCCGAAGTCGAGGTTGGTGCCGAGACCGGCTGCCTTGCCGATGCGGCCGATGGCGGCGCTGACGTCACCGAGGCGGTTGCCCGGGACCGACGCGGCGATCCCGGCGGCGAGTGCTTCCTCGGTGGTCGCGATCAGCTCGAGATCCTCGGCGCGCGGCGTACCGACGGGGAAGCTGATCGCGGAGTCGGCGCACCAGCCGTCGACGGACGCGCCGCAGTCGACGTTGAGCAGGTCGCCGTCCTGCAGTATGAGGTCCCCCGGCGGGCCGTGCAGTACGGCGTCATTGACCGACGTGCAGATCACGCCGATGAACGGGGTGTTCGCGAAGGTCGGCTGGTACCCCTCGAACAGCGACACGGCTCCGCCGGACCGCAGTACGTCGCGCGCCACGGCGTCGAGCTCACGCAGTGTCATCCCGACCGCGGCTTCCTTCCTCACCGCGGCCAGTGCGCCCGCGACGACCCGCCCGGCCGCCCGCATCCGCTCGATCTCCGCCGGAGTCTTCAACTCGACCATGCCCGCTCCTCGACCTCGCTCCTCGTCCCGGTCCTCGATCTCGGCGCTGTCCTCGACCGCGGTACTTCACGGATAACTATACCGGTACTATTATCACGGTCATGGTGCGACCACCTCTGTCCAGTTGGGACCGCGAGCGGGGCCGGCAACTCGGGCGGCTGCTCCGCGAGGCTCGTGGTGAGCGCAGCATGGTCGACGTCGCCGCGGCCTGCGGGGTCTCCGTCGACACGCTCCGCAAGATCGAGACCGGCCGGATCCCGACCCCCGCGCTGTTCACCGTCGCCGCGGTGGCCGCGACCCTCGACCTCTCGCTGGACACGCTGGTCGAAGCCTGCCAGGACAATCCGTCCATCCAGGACGATTCCAACCTGATCGCTTAGCGCAGCGCACCACCGGGAAGGTGGCGGCGACGATCACCGCCCGGCCCGCCACCAGCAGGCGTCACGCTTGCGTGCTGACGGCAGCCTCGACTGATCCGCCGGGAAAATGCTTTGAGGGCGCACGGTGCGGCGATCTATCGTCGGCACATGGTTACGTACTTCGTGATGGTCCGTCGTGCCCGCCTCCGGGCAGGCGAGGGGTGCCTGGGGATGGCATCCGCTCGATAGTCGTTGGGCTCAACGGGTCGTGGACGCCGCCGGGGTCAGACCCGGTGAGCTCGTCCTCGACGTCGGAGCCGGACTCGGTGCGTTGACCGCGCCGCTGGTCCAGGCCGGAGCCCAGGTGATCGCCGTCGAGCTCCACCCCGGTCGTGCCGACCGGCTGCGTCGGCGGTTCGCGGATGCGCCGGTGAAGGTGGTTCGCGTCGATGCCGCCGACCTGCGGTTGCCGTCACGGCCGTTCCGGGTGGTGTCGAGTCCGCCGTACAGCGTCTCCACCGCCTTGCTGAAGCGCTTGCTGGCACCGGGCTCCCGCCTGGTGTCGGCAGACTTGGTGCTGCAGCGGGCGGTGGTGAACCGGTGGTCCCGCGGTGACGCGCCAGGTGCGAACCGGTGGTTCCAGCACTACGACCTGTCGATCGGTCTACGCCTTCCCCGCAAGGCTTTCACCCCGCCGCCGCATGTCGACTCAGCAGTCCTGGTACTGCGCAAACGGTAGAAGGAGCGCGGACCCCCACCGGTCAGAGGTGACCGGTGGGGGTCCTCACTGTTGGCACCTGTCAGCCGTGCCAGGACGTCCACAGGGCGGCGTACGAACCCTTCCGCGCGACCAGCTCGTCGTGGCTGCCCAGCTCGGAGATCCGGCCGTCCTCCACCACGGCGACCCGGTCGGCGTCGTGCGCGGTGTAGAGCCGATGAGCGATCGCGATCACGGTCCGGCCCGCCAGCACGGCGGCCAGCGAGCGCTCCAGGTGGCGTGCGGCCCGCGGGTCGATCAGCGAGGTCGCTTCGTCCAGGACCAGCGTGTGCGGGTCGGCCAGCACCAGACGCGCCAGCGCCAGCTGCTGCGCCTGCGCCGGCGTCAACGACAGCTGGCCGGACCCGACGCGGGTGTCCAGACCATCCGGCAGCGCCTCTGCCCACTCGCGTGCGTCGACCGCCGCGAGCGCACTCAGCAACTCGTCATCGGTCGCCGACGGCCGGGCCATCGACAGGTTGTCCCGCAGGGTACCGACGAACACGTGGTGCTCCTGCGTCACCAGCGCGACCTGCTTGCGCAGCTCGTCCAGCGGCAGCTCGGTCATCCCGACCCCGCCGACCGTCACCGAACCCGTGCGCGGCGGATGGATGCCCGCGACCAGCCGCCCGAGCGTCGACTTGCCCGCGCCGGACGGGCCGACCATCGCGACCCGCTCACCCGGCTGGATCGTCAGGTCCACTCCGTGCAGCACGTCGCGGCCGTCGACGTACGAGAACCGGACGTCGCGCGCCTCGACCAGCTCACCCGCCGGCGACCGCCCGGACGGCCTCCGGTCGTCCTGCACGTCGCTGATACCGAGCAACCGTGCGAACGCGGCACCACCGGACTGCAGCTCGTCCAGCCAGGACAGCAGCCGGTCGACCGGGTCGATCAGCTGGTTGACGTACAGCACGGCAGCCGTGACCGCGCCCAGAGAGACATGACCGTTGATGTGCAACCAGCCGCCGAACACCAGCGTCCCGACCACCGGCACGAGATACCCGACCTCGGCCACCGGGAAGTAGATGGTCCGGAGGAACATCGTGTACCGCTCCGCCAGGTAGGAGCCGCGGATGTCCGCGTCGGTCCGCCGGACGCGTTCGTCGTACCGGCGCAGCGCCTCGACGGTGCGGGCGCCCTCGACGGTCTCCGCGAGCGAGCTCGTCATCTGGGCGTACGCCGCGTTCTCGCGCAGGTAGCCGTCCTTCGCGCGCCGCAGGTACCACCACGTGCCCAGCCAAAGCGCCGGGACCATGGCCAGCAGCGGCACCAGCACCCAGACACCCACGAGCAGCGTCGCGCCGACCGTGAACAGCACGGTGACGAACGCGATGATCGTCTCCGGTACGGCGAACCGGACGGTCCGCGAGAGTGTGTCGACGTCACGCGACGTTCGGGACAGCAGGTCACCGGTGCCGGCCCGTTCGACCGTGCCGATCGGCAGCGCGAGCGCGTTGTCGACGAAGTCCTCCCGCAGCTCGGCCAGCACCTGCTCGCCGAGCGCGAACGACCTGAACCGCGCCCACCGCGTCAGCAGCGACTGCGCCACGATGAACACCGCGATCACCAGGATCACCTGGTTGACCTTGCCGACGGTCGTGCCGCGCTGGACGTCCTCGACCAGGCCACCGATCAGCCGCGGCGCGGCCAGACCGGCGATCGCGGCCAGCCCGTGCAGCAGCAACGCGACCAGCAGAGGACGCGGGTGCCGCCGGGCCAGCCGGCGAGCGTGCCGACGGATCTCGGCAGGGCCCGCCACGGGCAGGATCTGCCTCATGTGAGCACCTCCTGTTCTTCCGTCTGCCGGGTGACCGTCCTGCGGTACAGCGGCTCTGTCTCGAGCAACGCGCGATGTTTGCCGGTGGCAACCACTCGGCCGGCGGCGACGAAGATCACCTCGTCGACCCGGTCGAGCAGCAGCGGACTCGCGGTCAGCACGACGGTCGTCCGCTCCGCCCGGTGCTCGCGCAGCCGATCCGCGATCCGCGCCTCGGTGTGCGCGTCGACCGCGGACGTCGGCTCGACCAGCACCAGCACCGACGGATCCGCCAGCAGCGCCCGGACCAGCACCAGCCGCTGCCGCTGACCACCGGAGAACGACCGGCCCTTCTCCTCGACCTCGGAGTCGAGCCCGTCGGCCAGCGCGACCAGCACGTCCTCGGCCGACGCCGTCCGCATCGCGGCCATCAGTTCGTCGTCGGTACGCCGGTTGTCCGGGTCCAGCTCCCGGCGCAACGTGCCGGTGAACAACTGGGAACCGGTGTCGCTCACCAGGATCCGGGATCGCACGTCCTCGCGAGTGGCACTGGCCAGCGTGACTCCGCCGTACCGCACCTCGCTGGTGTCGTCGTAGCGGCCGAGGCGATCGGCCAACTCGTCGTACACGTCGGGCTCGACCGCCACGATCGCCGTCAGCTGTCCGTCGCGGACCCGGATGCCGGAGACCGGATCGACCAGGTCACCGCCGTCGGGCAGCCGCACCGGCTCCGCCGGATCGGTGATGTCGGGCGACAGCGAGAGCACACGGATGACCCGCCGGGCCGCGACCAGGCCGCGCATCAACTGGTTGGCGAACTCGGTGGCCGTGCGCAGCGGCAGCACCAGGAACGTCGCGTAGCCGTAGAACGCGACGAGCGAGCCGGCGCTGAGCTCGCCACGGAGGGCGAAGTGCGCACCGATGCCGACCACGAGGACGACGAACACGCCGGGCAGCAGCACCTGCGCCGCGTCGAGCACCGACTGGATCCGCGCGACCTTCACACCGGCCTGCCGGACCTGCTGCGACTCGCGGCGGTAGCGGCGGGAGAAGGACTCTTCGCCGCCGATGCCGCGCAGCACCCGCAGACCGGCCACGATGTCGGAGCCGAGTGAGTTCAGCTCGCCGACCGCGTCGCGCTGCGCCGACTGCCGCCGGTGCAGCGGCCGCAGCATCGGCCCGAGGCAGAACAACATGACCGGTACGCCGATCAGCACGACGAGGCCGAGCGTGGTCGAGGTCGACAGCAGGATCGAGGCGACCACGACGAAGGCCATGATCGCGCCGGTGAACCGGGCCGAGATCTCCATCAGGTTGCCGATGTAGGCCAGGTCGCCGGCGCCGATGCTGACCACCTCGCCGGTGGCCAGGTTCTTCGGCAGGGTCGCGCCCAGGTCGGCCGACTTCCGGGTGACCACCTGGACCGTGCGGTAGGCGGCGGACAGCCAGTTCGTCACCGCGAACCGGTGCCGCATGATGCCGGCCATCGCCTGCACCACGCCGACCGCGAACAGCACCGCGGTCCACTGCAGCAGCCGGTCGCCGTCGCGCGCGGCGACGCCCTCGTCGATCGCCCGGCCGAGGATCGCCGGGATGAACGCCTGCGCGCCCATCCACAGGATGCCGAACGCCATCCCGCCGACGAGCGTGCGCGACTGACCGCGGGCGACCCAGAGCAGGTAGCGGGCCGGCGAGCGGTGGTCGGGGACGCCGGGATCGGCGAGTGGCAGCTGTTTCATGACCTCCTCAGGCTAGGTGCGGCGACCGACAGTCCGCATGCGAATTACTCGCACCTGTGGACGGTCACGATCCGTGCCGCCGCCGTCTCCCGGCGCATCGGAAGAGCTTCATCTTGCGTTGGGCAACGAGTTCCCGGGCCGCCATGTGCGCCGCCTGTCCTGGGACCATGCTGGTGATCGCGCATCGGGGAGCGAGTGGCTATCGCCCGGAACACACGCCGGCGGCGTACCGCCTGGCCGCGGAGCTCGGGGCCGACTTCCTGGAACCGGACCTGGTCGCCACCCTCGACGGCGTCCTGGTCTGCCGGCACGAGAACGAGATCTCCGGTACGACGGACGTCGCCGACCACCCGGTGTTCGCCGACCGGAAGATCACCAAGATCGTCGACGGGACCGCGGTCACCGGCTGGTTCGTCGAGGACTTCACCTACGAGGAGCTGCGCAGCCTGCGGGCCCGCGAGCGGATGCCCTGCCTGCGCGCCGGCAACACGGCGTACGACGGGCTGGAGATCATCCCGACCTTCGACGAGGTGGTGGCCCTCGCCCGGCAGGAGTCCCAGCGACTCGGCCGGCGCATCGGCGTACTGCCGGAGATCAAGCACCCGGCGTACTTCCGGCGGCTCGGGCTGCCGCTGGAGGAGCTGCTGACCGAGCGGATCCTCACACTCGGACTGCGAACCGACGAGATCATGGTGCAGTCGTTCGAGCCGACCAGCCTGCGCCGGTTGTCGGTGATGACCCGGGTGCCGCTGGTGCAGTTGGTGGACTCCGAGAGCGCGCCGCACGACTTCCTCCGCACCGGTGACGGCCGGTCGTTCGCGGACCTGATCGCGCCTGCCGGTCTGCGTGAGATCTCGACGTACGCGCAGGTCCTGGCGCCGCACAAGGATCTGGTCGTCCCCCGCCGGCCCGACGGCTCCCTGGGCGAGCCGACACGCCTCATCGACCAGGCACACCGCGCCGCGCTCGCCGTCCACGTCTGGACCTTCCGCGCCGAACGCCGCTTCCTCCCCACCGGCACGGACTTCCCGACCGAGCTCTCCCGCTTCACCACCCTCGGCATCCAGGCCGTTTTCACCGACCACCCCGACCACGCGGTCGCAGCCCTCCGGAAGCCCGCCCTGAAGGTCTAGAGCTCACTCCGCAGCTCCGCCAGAACGCGGTGTGCCGGGTCCGCGAGCTCGCGGTCGATGGCGGCGCTCTCGCTGATGCCGAGGACGACGCGTGCTGTCGTCGCGGGCCGGGCCCGGAGCAGCTTGATCCGAAGGTACGTGGGCGGGTGCGAGGCGTCGGTCCGGGTCTCGCGGGCACGGCTGGCGCGGACATGCCGCTCGATCTCCCGCGCGGGCACTTCGCTCACGCTCCGCCGTACTGCCTCCAGCGAACTGACGTCGCCCGGGAAGCGCAGGGCTCGTTCCATCGCGTGGTACGCCCTGTCCGCCAGCAGCAGGCGTTCCAGCGCCCGGGCGGCCGCCTCCGACCCTGCGATCTCGCCGGACCGCCGATCGGCGAGGTACTCCTCCCGCTGACCGCTGCGCAGCTCGAGTCGCAGGAGCAGCCAGGCGATGCCGCGGACGAGGCCGCCGACGGTGGCGTTGACCAGGCGGCTGGCGAAGGTGGCGCCGGTGTAGTCCTCGTAGCCTTCCTCGCGCCGGATTCGGTCCCCATGCTGCTCGGAGAAGGTCTGATGCAGCTCGTCCAGGACGGACCAGGCACCCGCCAGCAGCCAACTGCTGCCGGCGTCGCCGTTGCGGCCGTGGCCGAACTCGTGCGCCAGTACGGCCACTCGCTCCTGTGGCCGCAGTCCGGCCCACAGCGGCAGTCCGATGCCGACGACCGGCCGGAAACGCCATCCGACCTGTTGGTACGAGATGTTGGCGTCTGCGTCGACGACAACGGCGGTCGCCTTCCGGGTGCCGACAGCGGTCGCGACTTCGTCCAGCACGCGGAACAGGACGGGTGCCTGGTCGCGGTGGACCAGTTGCGCGTCTGTGGGCAGTCGGCCGAGGCGTGGGCGGAGGAGGAAGGTCAGGCAGAAGGCGAGCAGCGCCAGGGGGACGCTCAGCCAGAGCGGCCGATAGAGGGCGAGCAGCGCGATCCCAGCCAGGAGACAGGCCAGCGGCACCAGCAGGATCAGTGCGGACAGCACATGCGCGGCGATGCGGGCCGCGTCCCATCCCGGCCGGTGGACCGCGCCGGTCTCGAGCTCGCGGTACAGCGACTCCGCGAGCCGGTGCTCGAGCTTGAGTCGCCAGGCAGGGGTCGAGTCCTCGACCGGCGAGGGGTCGACGTTCCAGTCGCACTTGTCACACCAGGTGACGTAGCGCCGGTCGACCCGGATCTGGTGCCCGCACTCGGGGCAGTTCGTGACTTCGCCGGCGCTCTGCACGCGAGAAGTGTGCCAGTACCGGGCAGCGGGGTGACGGCTCCGTCGCGGCGCCTCACCCTGCTGCTGCGTCGGTCATGCCGCTGGGGGCTTGTTGTCGGTCGGGTTGGTGTCGTCGTAGATGCGGGCGGCGATGTCGGCCTCGGGGGTCGGTTGCGGCTGGTTCACCGACTGCTGGACGTTCTGCCAGACGGCCTTGCCGTCGGACTCCGGGATCACGACCCAGGCCACCACGTAGCCGATCAGGGCCGTGCCGCCGGTGAGCAGGGTCAGGCCGACGATGCCGAGGCGGACCAGAGTCACGTCGACGTTCAGGTACTCCGCGATGCCGCCGGAGACACCGGAGAGCATCCGCTGCTCGCGGGAGCGGCGCAGGACCTTGCCGGACAGGTTGGAGAACGGTGCGTTGGAGTTCGTCATGGCTCAACTCTCCCGCCCGCAGGGTGTCCGCCATATCCGGATCGGTACCGACCCGACCCTGGCCCGACCCCGGGACCCCGAACCGGCGGCCCTGACGACTTTCGGACCGGACCAGGAGTGCCTGACCGTGGCGGAGGGGCGGGGACGGAGAAATGTCCGTGGCCGCGGCTACGGTCGGAGGATGGACGTCGACGTACTGACGAAGGTCGTGCTCGGGCTGCCGGAGGTCGAGGAGCACGAGGGCTGGGCCGGTCAGCCGGTCTTCAAGGTGCGAGGCAAGAGCTTCGCGTACATGTCCGAGGACGGCGCCAGACTGCTGCTCAAGGCGCTTCGCGAGGAGCAGGAGGCCCTGGTCGCCGACGACCCGGACGTCTACGCGCCGTCGTGGGCGTCCGGACGGTTCGCCTGGCTCGACGTCATGATCGAAGCGGCCGACGACCAGGAGCTTCGCGAGCTCGTCACCGAGGCCTGGCGACTGAGCGCCCCCAAGCGTCTGGTCAGCCGGTTGGACGCAGCACAGTAGTCAGGTCCCGGAACCACGCCCGCGGCCGCAGCCCGCTGACGGACTGGCCCAGGACGTTCCAGGTGGGTGTGCCGCTCACGCCGTACTCCTTGGCCTGGCGCTCGGACCGGGCCAGGGCCTCGTACGCCGTCCCGCCGGTCAAAGCGATCCGCAGACGCTCACCGCTGCCGCCGGCCGACTCGGCCATGGTGGCGAGCAGGTCGACGGACTCGATGTCGTGCCCGTGGCCGAAGTACGCGGAGAAGACCGACTCTGCGAACCGCTGCGCGACCTTGGGCCGGAGGCTGTTCAGCCACTCGAAGGCGGCCAGCGCGGTCCGCGTGTTCGGCGTCCGGGCCGACCAGCGCAGCGGTAGCCCGGCCGCCTCGGCCTCGCGGGCGAGGAAGTCGTACGCCGGCCCGACCCGCGGACCGGCGGGCCGGCCGCCCGGCGGGATCTCGGGATGGATCCGGATCGCGTGCTCGACCACCTCGAGCCCACGCTCGCGGAGGATCCGGTTGCGGTCCTGCGCGACGTAACAGTACGGACAGACGAAGTCGAACCAGTGCTCGACGACCATCAAACTCCTCGAAGGTCAACTACGCGCGCAGTGGGGGTCGCGTCACAGCCGCGCGGGAGAGGGAGGCCGGACGATTCCAACCTGATTGAATCTTAATCTTCAACACAAGCAGCAGGGCACGGCAGCAGCTCCCGAGAGGGTCTAGAACTCTCTGCGGACCAGGACCCAGCGGTCGCTGGTGCGGCTGACCTCGGTGAAGCCGGCGTCGAGGAAGACGGAGAGCGGGCCACGATAGAGGTCGGCCGAGGACGTGCGGTCAGCGAGTGCGGTGTCGACGGCACAGCCCTCCACGACAGCGGCGCCCTGTGACCGGGCGAACTCGACCGCGCCGAGCGCGAGCTCCCCGGCCAGCCCCTGGCGGCGGTGGCCGACGGGTACGACGAAGCACGAGATCACCCAGGCGTCGGGGCGGTCGGTGCGCCAGTTGGTTGAGGCGACCACCCGGGGTACGACGTCCGCGGGGCGACCGCGCACCAGCCGACCGGTGTCTCACCGTCGTACGCGAGGACTCCGGGCGGGACGTCGCCCTTGCGGACCTGGTCGCGGAGGCCGCGCCGGTTGCGCTCGCGGGTGGCGGCGTTCCATTGCTGTCCGCGCAGGCGGAAGTACTGGCAGAAGCAGCGCGCAGGATCCCCGCGCTCGCCCATCCCGCGGCGAGGTCCGGCCACGCGTCCGGTCCGGCCGCCCGTACGTCCACCATGGACCTACGGTAGCGAGGGCCTGGCTTGCACTCGCTTGGGTCGAGTGCTAATACTTGGTTAGCACTCCACGGGTGAGAGTGATAAGGCTCGTCGCCCCGGTGTGTGACAGAAGACGGCCTCGATGAGGTGCCGGAGCGTGGCGGGACGTGACCGCCGCGACCTCGGCGCCGTCCGTCGCGGGCATCCCGGCCGGCTGAACCACAAAGACTCGACGCGGGAGGACTCGCGGAGAATGCCCAAGCTGATTTCTTTCAATGAAGAGGCGCGCCGCGGCCTCGAGCGGGGTATGAACACCCTCGCCGACGCCGTCAAGGTGACGCTTGGCCCGAAGGGCCGCAACGTCGTCCTGGAGAAGAAGTGGGGCGCCCCCACGATCACCAACGACGGTGTCTCCATCGCCAAGGAGATCGAGCTCGAGGACCCGTACGAGAAGATCGGGGCCGAGCTCGTCAAGGAAGTTGCGAAGAAGACCGACGACGTCGCGGGTGACGGCACCACCACCGCCACCGTGCTGGCCCAGGCTCTCGTCCGCGAGGGTCTGCGCAACGTCGCGGCCGGCGCCAACCCGATGAGCCTGAAGAAGGGCATCGAGAAGGCGACCGAGGCCATCAGCGAGCAGCTGCTGTCGCTGGCCAAGCCGGTGGAGACCCGCGAGCAGATCGCGGCGACCGCGTCCATTTCTGCCGCCGACAACCAGGTCGGCCAGATCATCGCCGAGGCGATGGACAAGGTCGGCAAGGAAGGCGTCATCACCGTCGAGGAGAGCAACACCTTCGGCCTCGAGCTCGAGCTCACCGAGGGCATGCGCTTCGACAAGGGCTACATCTCGCCGTACTTCGTCACCGACACCGAGCGGATGGAAGCGGTCCTCGACGACCCGTACATCCTGATCGTGAACAGCAAGATCTCGAGCATCAAGGACCTGGTCCCGGTGCTGGAGAAGGTGATGCAGACCGGCAAGCCGCTGGCCATCATCGCCGAGGACATCGAGGGCGAGGCGCTGGCCACCCTGGTCGTCAACAAGATCAAGGGCACCTTCAAGGCCGTCGCCGTCAAGGCGCCGGGCTTCGGTGACCGCCGCAAGGCCATGCTGGTCGACATCGCCGTCCTCACCGGCGGCGAGGTGATCTCCGAGGAGGTCGGCCTCAAGCTCGACTCCGTCGACCTGGAGCTGCTCGGCCAGGCCCGCAAGATCGTCGTCACCAAGGACGAGACGACCATCGTCGAGGGCGAGGGTGACGCCGACCAGATCGCCGGCCGGGTGAACCAGATCCGCGCCGAGATCGAGAAGTCGGACTCCGACTACGACCGCGAGAAGCTGCAGGAGCGGCTGGCCAAGCTGGCCGGCGGCGTCGCGGTGATCAAGGTCGGCGCGGCCACCGAGGTCGAGCTGAAGGAGCGCAAGCACCGGATCGAGGACGCCGTTCGCAACGCGAAGGCGGCCGTCGAGGAGGGCATCGTCGCCGGTGGCGGCGTGGCCCTGCTGCAGGCGTCCGTGGCGGCGTTCGAGAAGCTGGAGCTCGACGGTGACGAGGCGACGGGTGCGCAGATCGTGCGCTCGGCCGTCGAGGCCCCGCTGAAGCAGATCGCCGTGAACGCCGGCCTCGAGGGCGGCGTCGTGGTGGAGAAGGTCCGCAACCTCGAGACCGGGCACGGCCTGAACGCCGCGACCGGTGAGTATGTCGACCTGATCGCCACCGGCATCATCGACCCGGCCAAGGTGACCCGCTCGGCGCTGCAGAACGCGGCCTCGATCGCGGCCCTGTTCCTCACCACCGAGGCGGTCATCGCCGACAAGCCGGAGAAGGCCGCGGCCGCTCCGGGTGGCGCCCCTGACATGGGCGGCATGGACTTCTGATCCACTGAGGTCCGACAGCACAGCAGTACAGGCGGTCCCGGGGATTGATCCCGGGACCGTTTGCTGTGCGGTGGCGGGAGGTAGAAGGTCCGACAGCACACAGCAGTACCCGAGCGGTCCCGGGCTGATGTCCGGGGCCGCTTGCCGTTGGGCGGGCGTCAGCGACGGAGGCCGGCGTCGAGCAGGTGGTAGAGGGTGCCTCGCCGGGTGCGGCTCGGGTCGCGGGGCGGCCAGCGTCGTACCACGTCGCGGATGACAGGCGACGCGTGACCGATCGCCCAGCGGATCTCCTTGTCGCCGGCGGTGGGGTCGCCGGCGGCGGACTCGCGGGCCTGGGCGAGGTAGACGGCCGAGGCGAGGACGTGCTTGACCTGGTGAGGGCTGTCGAGGTCGTGGATGTACGGCGCTCCGGCCGCACCCAGCGCGGAACGGGCCGCGGCCGAGGCGGCCGGATCGTCGACCTCACCGGCCGCCGTCTGGGCTGCCCAAGCGGCTGAACGTTGCCGCTTCGTCCGTTCGGCTCCGTCCGCGTACGCCCGGGCAGCGGCGATCGCCTCGCGCGGGCGGGTGTCGCCAGGGGCGGCTGCCTCGAACAGTGGCAGGGCACGTTCTGCACAGTCGGCACAGAACCGGGTGACTGCACGACGCTCGTCATCGGTCAGCTTCATGTGTGTCAATCGTATCTTTGGAGCTACTGATGGAGACTTCTGCAGGGCACGAGCACAGACGATGCCGCAGAAGTCTCAACGCACCAGGTTCAGCTGTCCTCGTCGACCGCGCAGAACGACGAGTAGTGGTCGTCGGTGTAGTACACGTACGCCGGTGTCGTCACCGCTCCGCCGCCGACCAGCCGGCGAGCGCCGCGGTCGTCCGAGCCGGGCGTCTCCACGGTGTACTCGTGGTAGTAGCCCGTGGATCCGTCCGGCAGGATGCCCTCCCGGTTCTGGACGGCGTTCCCGTCCTGCTCGTACGGGAACGGCCCGCCGGAGTGGATCAGCTCCAGCGTGTCCGAGGCCTGTGACGGCAACGAACTGAGTGCACAGGTGGGGATGGCGGTGACTGTGGTCACCGACGTCGACTCAGGTGCGGCGTACGCCGTCGAGCCGAGTGTGGCCGCGGTGGCGAGGGTGAGGGCGGCGACGAGTTTTCTCATGTGCCGGAGGGTCCCCGGGCGACGCGACCCTGGCACATTCCAGGTCTGAATAACAGTTGGAGTATGACCCTCCGAGGTCCTAGTGTTTGGCCCGGCGAGAAGGATCCCCGAGCGGAAGGAGCGACCGATGAGCACACTGGCTTGTTTCCCGGCGCGCCCGGTCCGCTCGCACAGCTCGCACTGAGCGGAGCGGTCGCGCCTCCTGTTGGAGGATTCGTGAACATCCGCACCACTGTCGAGGCCGACCTCGACACCATTCATGCGTTGATCGAGCAGCAATCGGTCAACACCGTCACCCGCGAGCGCTACGACGAGTTCCTTGCCGAGGGTTTCTACCGGCACGACTGGAGCTGGGTCGTCGAGGAGAACGGCGCGATCCGGGCGCTGGCGATCTGGTGGGGGTTGCCCAGCCACGATCACCCGTTCAGCATCGACGGCCTCTACTACGCCGGCGATGCCGACCCGGTGCCGGCCTGGACCGCGCTGATCGAGCACACTCTCAGGTCACGCCCGGCCGATGCCGAGCCGTCGGAGTACCACTTCTTCCTGTCTCCGGACTGGAAGGAGCAACCGAGCGTGGTCGCCGAGCTGGCGCCGCGGCGGAAGGCCGCCGAGGCGGCCGGTCTGACCGGGGTGACGGAACGGCTGCGGTACGACTGGAAGCCGGAGTACGGACTGCCGCCGCGATCGACCCGGTTGCGGTTCGCGGAAGCCGGTGACGAGGCGTTCGTGGACGTGTTCCGGCGCGTGCACGAAGGCACCCTCGACGCGGCGAGCGCGCGGTCGGTCGCCCGCCTCGGCGCCGACGGCGCGGCCCGCGAGGAGCTCGAGGTGTACAAGTCGATGCCGAACAGCGACCGGTCCTGGTGGCGGCTCGCGTACGACGCCGACGGCCAGCTGGTCGGGTTCGCGATCCCGTCGGCGAACCAGGGCGGACCGACGGTGGGCTACCTCGGCGTGCTGGCCGAGCATCGCGGTCACCGCTACAGCGACGACCTGCTGGCGGAGATCACCCATTTCCTCGTGGAGCGGGGTGCGGAGCGCATCACCGCGGACACCGACTTCGGCAACGTGCCGATGGCCAGGAGCTTCGAACGCCAGCACTATCGGAACTTCGCGGTCCGGGTGGTGCTGTCGTTCCCGGTGAGCTGACGCCGGCCCTCGGCGCGTCCGGCCAGGGCGCGCCGAGGGGGAGACGGCGGCGGCTTCGGCCAATAAGCTCCGTGACATGTCAGAGTGCTCCGGTGGGTGCCGGGGACGGGGCGGGACCGGCGATGCGTGACATCGCGCTCATCCTGCATGTCGCCTCGGGGGTGCTGGCGGTGCTGGTCGGCCCGGTGGCGGTCGTCCTCACCTTGCGCCGGCGCGGCCTCAACTGGGCCGGCGAGGTCTATCACTGGGCGATCGCGATCGTCTGTCTGAGCGCCCTGGTGATGGTCCCGTACGACTGGGGCCGGCTCTGGTTCTTCTGGCCGATCTCGGTCGCGACGTACCTGTTCGTCTATCTCGGGCAGCGCGCCGCGGAGGCTCCCGGCGGGCTCTGGTACCGCGGTGTCCTGCGCGGGTACGGCGGTGGCTTGATCGCCTTGTGGACAGGGATCCTGGTGGTCAGTGCGCCCCGGCATCCCTGGTCGTGGGTGCTTCCGATCGTCGTCGGCTCCGTGCTGATCGAGTGGATGTGTTTCCGGCCGATGCCGGGCTGGACCAGGGAGGCCCAGCCCGGCGGGTGACGGCTCAGCGCAGCGGACCGAAGAACAGCCGGAGGTCCGCGGCCAGCAGGTCCGGCACCTCCATCGCGGCGAAGTGGCCGCCGCGGTCGTACTCCTGCCAGTGGGTCATCTTCCCGGCCGGGTCGGCGAACTTCCTGATCGCCGTCTCGGCGCCGAACACCGCGACCCCGGTCGGCGGCCCGGTCACCCCCTCGGCGCCCCACCCCTCGGAGCCGCCTTCGGCCTGCTGGGCGGCGTACGCCTTCCAGGCCTGCATGCCGTCGTACAC
>NZ_SMKR01000317.1 GCF_004348725.1 Kribbella turkmenica | reverse complement strand
CCCGCCCTCCCATCTTCCCAACAACCCACGCCCCCAACCACCCACTCACCCGAAAATCCACCCATTGAGACCGCGGGAGCGGGTTGACTCCTCCCCATGACCTGGCACCCCTCCCCCGACTGGCACCGGCTCACCGCAGGCACCGGACAGGTCACCGGCGGCGTCTGGTTCACGCCCGACGGTGCGGTGGTCAAGCGGCTGTCACCAGGTGTGGAAGATCCGAGACATCACGCCTACTGGCGTCGTCAGGCACTGGTTGCTTCGTCCGGCGTGGTCGCCGCGACGCCGGGCCTCCATTCACCTACGAGTCTGTGCGTCGAGGAGGATTCTGCCGGCATCACCATGCGCATGGCTCGGGTGGCGCCGGCTGCGTGGACTCCACTGGCCCTGGCTGCGGCTCTGGGGCGGTTTGCCGAGGCGAAGGTGGAAGAGCCTGCCTGGAGTGCTCGCGACGTACTGCGGGAGCGTCTGAGGACCGTGGAGCGTCGCGGTGGCTGGTCGGCGCTCCCGCAGTACGAAGCTCTGTGGGAACGGCGTGAGGCCGCTCTGGCGGAATTGGACGGCTTGCCTCGCGTCCCGACCCACGGTGACGCACATCCGGTCAATCTGCTCGGCCGGGACGGCGACGACGTACTGGCCATCGACTGGGAGCAGTTCGGTCTCGGGCCGGCTGGGTTCGATCTCGGCTACCTGCTGCTGGCTGTGGACACGCCGCTCGACGATTTGCTCGAGGCACACGGTGGTGATGTGGACGCCGTACGTCGCGGGGCGGTGCTGGTGGCGGCGTACACCGGCGTGTCCCGGGCGGCCTGGGCACTGACCCAGCCCGACCCCGGGGACCACGTCGAGCGGTTGGCGAGGCTCTCGGGGGTTCTGGAAGAAGCTGGGGCCGCCCGAGCTGGGTAGCTCGGGCGGGGCAGTAGTTGGCTTGGTAAGGGTCGTCGAGAGATCGTGCATCGTGGATGGACGGAGCCTGCGAGTCGGCGGCGAGGGGCGGGAAGATCGTGGCGACGGGATTGACGTAGCTGACCGAGCTTCGGAGGAACTGATGTCGCTGACTGACTTTCCGCGCTACCCGCTGCTGTTCGGGCCGAGCCCCGTGCATCCGCTCGACCGGCTGAGCGCCCACCTCGGCGGCGCGAAGATCTGGGCGAAACGCGAGGACTGCAACTCCGGCCTCGCGTACGGCGGCAACGAGACGCGCAAGCTGGAGTACCTGCTGCCGGACGCGCTGGCGCAGGGAGCGGACACCCTGGTGTCGATCGGCGGCTACCAGTCCAACCACACCCGGCAGGTCGCCGCGGTCGCCGCGAAGGCCGGGCTCAAGGCCGTGCTCGTGCAGGAGAACTGGGTCGACTGGCCGGACGCGCTGAACGACCGGGTCGGCAACATCCAGCTCAGCCGGATGGGTGCCGAGGTCCGGCTCGACCCGGCCGGTTTCGGGATCGGGTTCAAGGACAGCTGGAAGCAGGCGCTGGCGGACGTCGAGGGGCGCGGAGGTACGCCGTACGCGATCCCGGCCGGTGCGTCGGACCACCGGCTCGGCGGCCTCGGGTTCGCGCAGTGGGCCTACGAGGTCGAGCAGCAGGAGCGGGAGCTCGGCGTCTTCTTCGACACCATCGTGGTCTGCGCGGTGACCGGGTCGACCCAGGCCGGGATGATCGCCGGGTTCGCCGGGCAGGACCGCCCGCGGCGGGTGATCGGCATCGACGCCAGCGCGAAGCTGGCCCAGACCCGTGACCAGGTCGAGCGGATCGCCCGCGCCACCGCGGAGCTGATCGGGCTCGGCCGGGAGCTGCGGGACGACGAGATCGCCGTACTCGAGGGCTGGGCGGGCGAGCTGTACGGGATCCCGGTGCAGTCGACGCTGGACGCGATCCGGCTGACCGGGGAACTCGAGGGATGATCATCGACCCCGTCTACGAGGGGAAGTCGATGGCCGGGCTGATCGACCTGATCCGGAACGGCGAGATCGCCAAGGACTCCACCGTGCTGTACGCCCATCTCGGTGGGCAGCCGGCGCTGAACGCGTACAGCGGGCTGTTCCGCGCCTAGTGTCTTCCCACTCAGGACTTCAGATGCTCGGGCCGACCAGCGTGCCGACGAAGTAGGTCAGCGCGGCGGCCAGGCCGCCGAGGATCAGCTGGCGCAGACCGGAGTAC
>NZ_SMKR01000316.1 GCF_004348725.1 Kribbella turkmenica | reverse complement strand
GAGCGGGGCTGGTCCGCAACGTGCGGTCCGCCGAACACCTGACCACGTTCGTGGTGTCCGGGGTGGCGACGGTCCTGATCACCCGCCTGTTCCTCGGGCTCAGCGGCTACCCGCAGATCGGCGGCGAGGGCCTGCACATCGCGCACGTCCTTCCCGGTGGCCTGCTGATGCTCGTCGCGATCTCCCTCCTGCTGGCGTACGTCGGTCCGGTCGTCCGGCCGGCGGCGGCCCTGATCGGCGGCGTCGGGTTCGGCCTGTTCATCGACGAGGTCGGGAAGTTCGTCACCTCGGACAACAACTACTTCTACCAGCCGACCGCCGCGATCGTGTACGTCGTCTTCGTGCTGATCGTGCTCGCGTCCAGGTTCCTGACCAACCGCCGGCCGATCGATCCGCGGGAACAGTTGGCCAACGTCGTCGACCACGCCGTCGAAGGGGTCGCCGGCGGCCTGTCCCGCCGCCGGCTCGCACAAGCTTCGGAACAGCTGCGTCAGGTCGGTCCGGAGGTGCAGGCCCGGCGCGAGACCCGGCAGTTGCTGGCCGCCTGCCCGGCCGACGAGGTGGAGCTGGCCGCTCCGGTGGACGCCGCGTGGCGGGCGCTGCAACGGGGCTTCGACCGGCTGGCCGTCCATCCGCTCGCACCCCGGATCGCCGTCGTCGTACTGGTCGTCCAGGCGATCGGCGCGCCCGTCATCGCCGCCGGGATCCGCTTCGACGACGGCCTGTGGACCGACCTGCCGGTGCTCGGTGTGGCGGTCGGGAGCTTGCTCTCGGCCTCCTTCACCCTGCGCGGCTGGCTGCAGTTCCGGCAGGGGAACAGAGCTCGTGCGGTTCGGTTGTTCGAGCTGGCGGTGCTGGTGTCCTTGCTGGTCACCCAGGTGTTTCAGTTCGCCGGTACGCAATTCGCGGCGGTTGGCGGGATGCTGCTCGACCTGGTGCTGCTCGGGCTGCTGGGTGCGGAGGCAGACCGGCTACGCCGCAAGCAGGTCGAGCAGTCGCGCACTAGGAAGCTGGGACCGTCAACGGATCCTTCAGCGCTCCCTGAGGATCCTGTGTAGCCTTCCAGCTCTCGTTGCGCCCGATCAGCAGCGGAGACATGGTCGCGACGAAGTACACCGCGCCGGCGGCGAGCAGTGCAGGTGCCAGGCCGATACCCGCGATCGCCGCACCGGCCACGACTCCACCGAGTGGTACGCCGGTCCAGCAGACGGCGTCGGCCAGCGAGTTCACCCGGCCGAGCAGGTGCCGCGGTATCCGCTCGATGAACAGTGCGCCCAGCACGGGGTTGATGAAACCGGCTCCGATGCCGCCGACGGCGTACACCGCCATCACGGCCCACACCGGCGCGTCGAACGCCATCACCACGAACCGTGGCGCCCCGCAGATCAGGAACGCGAGCGTGAACACCAGCTTCCGGGGAATCCGGTCGCCCACAGCCGAGGCGACCAGCGCGAACAGGGTCGCGGTCACACCGAACGACGTGAGGATCAGGCTGGTGTGCCCCGGCCCGAAACCATGCTCCCTGATCCAGACGGGCAGCAGTACGGCGGCGATCGCGGCGTCGAGCAGGTTGGTCACCGCGATCATCAGGACCAGCGGCATCATCAACCTGTCCTTGCGCAGGAACCGCCAGCCCTCGAGCAGCCGCCGGCGGTAGCTGCCTTCGTCCGTCCGCTCGGTCTTCCGGTGCTCTCTCGGAATCCAGCGAGCGATCAGGACCGCACACAGTCCGAACGACGCGGCGTCGATCCACAACGCGTTGACCTCGCCGACGAGCGTGATGAGGCCACCGGCGATCGCGAACGCGATGAACCCGGCGAGCCGCTCGGTGGTGCTCTCCAGCCCGGTCACCCGCTCCAGCGGGACCTTGGCTGCTTCGGCGATGTCCGGGACGAGGGTTGCCTTGGCCGCGTCACCCGGCCCGCGGAGTGCGCCCGCGATCGCGACCAGCACCAGCAGCAAGGGGAAGGACAACGCCTTCACCGTGTGCAGCAGGGGAATCAGCGCGACCACACCCATGCTCGCCGCATCCGCGAGCACACTGACCCGCCGTGGTCCCACCCGATCGATCAGCGGCCCACCCACCGCCTTGAACACCACGAGCGGCGCCATTTCCGCCAACGCCACCACCCCGGTCTTCACCGGAGACCCTGTACTCACCAACACGAACCAGGGGACGGCGATAGCACTGACCCGAGTCCCACAGATGGAAACCACATTGGCCACCAGGAAAGCCACCAACGGCCCTCGGCCCCCTGCCCCACCCACGCT
>NZ_SMKR01000315.1 GCF_004348725.1 Kribbella turkmenica | reverse complement strand
GACCTAAACGGCTGACCGCTGACGCGGAACACCCCAAGCAGAGAACAACCGTCAAGGAGAGGACGGCCGATGGCGCAGGCACAAGCACCGCGGCGCACTACCTGGGTGCGCAACCTCGCCCGCCCGACCCGAGCGTTCATTGCCACCGAGGTCGGCAGCACCGTCGTGTTGCTGGGTGCGGTGCTGCTCGCCTTGGCTTGGGTGAACTCACCGACGGGTCACACTTACGAGGACGTCTGGTCCACGGAGCTTTCGATTCGCCTCGGCGCGGCGGAGGTGAGTGAAGATCTGCGCGGCTGGGTCAACGACGGCCTGATGGCTCTGTTCTTCTTCGTCACCGGGCTCGAGATTCGGCGTGAGCTCGACATGGGGGAGCTACGTGATCGCCGCCGCGTCGCAGTGCCTGTGGTCGCCGCGCTCGGCGGAATGCTCGTACCTGCGCTGATCTACCTGTCGTTCAACCTCGGAACCGAAGCCGCGCATGGATGGGGCATCGTGATGGCCACCGACACAGCGTTCGCCCTTGGCGTGCTGGCGCTGATCGGGCGGCGATGCCCGCCTCGACTACGCGTGTTTCTGCTGACGTTAGTGGTCGTCGACGACGTCGGCGCACTGACCGTTATCGCACTGGCCTACACCGATGACCTCGACGTCGTACCCTTGGCCCTTGCGGTTGGTGTGTTCGTTGTGGTGGTGGCGTTCCGCGCCGCCGGCGTCACACACGGAGCGATCTACTTTGTCCTGGGTGTCATGCTCTGGCTCGCGCTGCTCGAGTCGGGAGTACATGCCACGATCGCCGGCGTGGCGATGGGGTTGGTTGCGACGGCGTATCCGCCATCGCGATCAGCTCTGCAGCAGGCCAGCTCACTGTGGCGTTCGTTCCGTGAACAACCCACCTCTGGCCTCGCACGGTCGGCTGGGCGCGGACTGCGCACCGCGATATCACCGAACGAGCGGATGCAGCAGATCTACCACCCGGTGACCAGCTACCTCATCGTCCCACTCTTCGCGGTCGCGAATGCCGGCGTCGAGTTCAACCGTGAGATTGTCGGGCACGCCGCGACATCGCCCATCACCATCGGGATCATTGTGGGCCTCGTCATCGGCAAGCTCACCGGCATCACCGGGGCCAGCTGGTTGGCCAGCCGCCGCAGCCTGGGCCGATTTCCCCTTACCGTGCCGTGGCGACCGCTGTTCGGGACTGCGGCGGTGGCCGGCATCGGATTCACGGTGTCGTTATTCATCGCCGAGATCTCGTTCGACGGGCAGGCGCTGGAAGAGGCAAAGCTTGGCATCTTCGCCGCGTCGGTGCTAGCGACTGGTCTGAGCTGGCTGATCTTCCGCCTGGTGGTACGCCTGCCTTCGCAGGATGCTTCCGAAATGGCCGGGCAGGCGCCGGCACTGATCGACCTGTCTGACCCGGTGGACCCGGAGATCGATCACATCCGCGGACCCGCTGACGCCCCGGTCACGCTGGTGGAGTACGGCGACTTCGAATGCCCCTACTGTGGGCAGGCCGAGGCGGCCATTCGCGCCCTGCTCGCCGAGTTCGGCGCGGACCTTCGGTTCGTGTTCCGGCATCTGCCACTCGAGGACGTCCACGAGAATGCCCAACGAGCCGCGGAGGTCTCAGAGATTGCCGCGGTTCACGGAAAGTTCTGGGAGATGCACGATCTGCTGTTCGAGCACCAAGACGCTCTCACGGCACCGGACATGCTGGAACATGCGAGCAATCTTGGGCTCGACAGAGAACTCGTGGCAGAGCAGCTTCGCAGACGCAAGTACTGGCCACGTGTGACGCGCGACATCGACGGGGCGGACCGAAGCGGGGTCGCGGGCACGCCGACGTTCTTCGTGAACGGCCGACGTCATCATGGCGCCTACGACATCGAGACCCTGGCTCGCGTCGTGCGCGCGGCGCTTGCCCAGCAGCCCACATCGCCGTGACTTCGGGCGGCCACTGGCTTTCCACGCTGAGCAGATAGACGCCGTACGCGGGGAACGGTTCTGCCGCCGGGCCGTGCCGCAGACCGCGTCCGCGGACGAGCCGACCCGACGGCAGCTCCATCACCCCCCGGTATGTCCTTCTCCCAATGGCCCACAGGGGCAAGCGACAAGCCGGGAGGCGCGAAGGGAGGGTCAAACGACGAGGCGCTCCTCGGTGGAGGAGGAGAACAGGTGCAGCTTGTCCGGGTCCGGGGCGAGGTGGACGAGCTGCCCCTTGTCGTTGTGCAGGCGGGTGCCGATGCGGGCGATGATCTGCTGGTTCGTCGA
>NZ_SMKR01000314.1 GCF_004348725.1 Kribbella turkmenica | reverse complement strand
GCTCACCGCAGCCGTCGACGACCCGAAGAACTCGCGCGGGCCGCGAGCGGAACTAATGTGAGCTTCGGTGTCGATTCCGGGTGGCAGTGTTCGTGTAGGTGGTGACAGCACTTGCCTGGAGGTGGTTATGAACCAGTACCTGCTCAGCATCTATCAGCCGGATGGGCCCGCGCCGGAGCCCGAGGTGTTGGAGCCGATCATGCGGGAGCTCAGCATCCTGAACGAGGAGATGCAGGCCGCGGGGGTGTGGGTGTTCGCGGCGGGGTTGCACCCACCGGAGACGGCGACGGTGCTGAAGGCCTCGAACGACGAGGTGCTGGTGACGGACGGGCCGTTCACCGAGGGGAAGGAGCACCTGGGCGGGTTCACGGTGATCGAGGTCGAGGATCTCGACGCGGCGTTGAGCTGGGGCCGGCGGCTGGCGACGGTGCTGAAGCCGTTGTCGATCGAGGTCAGGCCGTTCGCCGGGTGAGCGTGGACGTCGCGGGGGTGTTCCGGGCCGAGCACGGGCGCGCGGTCGCCGTACTGGCGCGGGTGTTCGGGGACCTGGAGATCGCGGAGGACGCCGTACAGGACGCGTTCGCGACCGCGGTGGAGAAGTGGCCGGCCGGCGGCGTACCGCCGAGTCCGGCGGGGTGGATCATCACGACCGCCCGCAACCGCGCGGTCGACCGGCTGCGGCGGGAGTCCGTGCGCGAGGACAAGCACGCCCAGGCGGCGCTACTGCACGCCCAGGCCGAACCGGTGGAGGAGGGCGTCGTGCAGGACGACCGCCTCCGGCTGATCTTCACCTGCTGCCACCCGGCGCTGGCGCTGAACGTCCGCGTCGCGCTCACGCTGCGGATGCTCGGCGGCCTGACCACGGCCGAGATCGCGCACGCCTTCCTGGTCCCGGAGCCGACGATGGCGCAACGCCTCGTCCGGGCGAAGGCGAAGATCCGCGCCGCCGGCATCCCGTACCGCGTGCCGTACGAGGCCGACCTGCCCGAGCGCGTCCGCGGCGTCCTCGCCGTCGTCTACCTGATCTTCAACGAGGGGTACGCCGCCTCGTCCGGGGAGACGCTCGTCCGGGACGAACTCTGCGAGGAGGCGATCCGCCTGGGCCGTTTCCTGGTCGAACTCATGCCCGACGAACCCGAAGCCGCCGGGCTGCTCGCCCTCATGCTCCTCCAACACTCCCGCCGCGCCACCCGCATCTCGCCCGACGGTTCACTGACCCGCCTGGCCGACCAGGACCGGTCCGTGTGGAACCGCGACCTGATCGAGGAGGGCCACGCCCTGGTACGCCGCTGCCTGCGCCGCAACCAGCCTGGTCCGTACCAACTCCAGGCCGCGATCAACGCCGTACACACAGACGCCCGCACCGCCGCGGACACCGACTGGCCCCAGATCCTCCAGCTCTACGACCACCTGTCGGCCCTCGACCCGACCCCGGTCGTAGCCCTCAACCGAGCCGTGGCCGTAGCCGAGGTCAACGGCCCCGCCGCCGCCCTGGCCCTCGTCGACGACCTCGACCTCGGCGCCTACTACCTCTTCCACGCCATCCGCGCCGACCTCCTCACCCGCCTCAACCGCCCCGAAGAAGCCCACACCGCCTACCAGGCTGCCCTGGCCCTGACCACCAACCAAGCCGAACAAGCCTTCCTCCGCGCACGCCTGGACTGACCAGCGCACCCTGCGGTACGACCGCCGTACGTCCCTGCCAGTCACCAACGCCAGTCACCAGTGCCGCAGCGCTGACAAGGCCGGCGGCTCGGGGAGGTGGAACCGTCTGGAGGCTTCACGGGATCCGGTTCGCGGTGCAGAGTGGTGGCCACGCGCCAGTCGACAACAGGCCTAGCCAGGAGAGCCCGATGAGTGTCGAGCTGAACCACACGATCGTGCACGTGAAGGACCGATGGGCTGCTGCTCGCGATGTCGCCGAGGTGCTCGGTCTGCCGGAGGCGAGGGCGTACGGGCCGTTCGCGGAGCTGAAGCTGGACAACGCGGCGAGTCTGGACTTCATGGACGCCGAAGGCGAGATCCACGGCCAGCACTACGCCTTTCTCGTGAGCGAGGAGGACTTCGACCGCATCCTCGGTCGCTTGCAGCACGCCGGCCGTCGGTGGTGGGCCGATCCGTTCAAGCGCCAACCGCAGGAGATCAACCACGGTGACGGTGGCCGCGGCCTCTACTGGGAGGGTCCTGACGGACACTGGCTGGAGATCATCACCCGTCCGTACGGCAGCGGCGGCTGAGCTCCGAGCCTTTGCACGTCTCTCTCGCCGAGGCACAGTGCACCCTCCCGCGACGCACTGTGGGAAGTGGAGTCGGCGGGGCGTGGGGATC
>NZ_SMKR01000313.1 GCF_004348725.1 Kribbella turkmenica | reverse complement strand
AGACCTCCGATGTGCTGAAGAGGTCAAGTTGCGGCCTCTTGATCACGGCCGGCGAGTAAGCGGAACCAACAGCGGATCTGTCGATCGGCGCATGAGGAGCGAGCTGCCGACCTGGTCGGTGAATCCCCAGCGACGGTAGAAGGGGGCGAGTTCTGGCTGGCAGACCAGTTCGATGCTGCGCACCTGTGCAAGCTGGGGGTTGTGCACGATGGCGTCCATTAGCACCGCGCCGTAGCCTGAGCCACGGTGTTCTGGCGCGATGACGACGTCGAGCACCAACGCGACGTGGACGTAGTCGGTGAGGGCGCGGCAGAAGCCGACGATCCGGTCGTGTGACGAATCGACCAAGGCCACTACAACGTCCGACTCGCGAAGGATCCGCTGGGTTTCCTCGACTGTTCGGTTTGCCATCCACCAGGCAGACCTGAACAGCTCCACCAGGTCGTCAAGCTGCCGTTCGTCGACGTGGTCTTTGATCCGCACATCTTCGTTGCTGGCCATACGGCATTTTGGGGACTCGCCAGGGTCACGGCGCTAGTTGAGAGGTTGGTAAGTCCTCCGGTCCGGTGAAGGCGTCAAGCGACGGCGGTCTCGGACGGGTCGGTGTGGTTGGGGAAGGCGCGGGTTTCGTCGTATGGCTGGTTGGTTTGGAGGCAGTACCAGAGCTGGCCGAGGAGCCGATTGAACACGATGCGCAGGGCGGCGGGGTGGCGATCGCCGCGGGCCCGCCGCGCGTTGTAGAGGTCCTTGGCTGGCCCGGGTCTGGGGGTGGTGGCGAAGGCCCAGACGAACCCGGCCGCGGCGAGGCGGTTGTTCTTCACCCGGCGGTGGGTGATCGAGATCGAGCGACCGGAGGCGCGGGTGATCGGTGCGGCCCCGGCGAAGGCCTTTAGCCCGCGGGGGTCGGCGAACCGGGCACGGTCGTCGCCGATCTCGCCCAGCACCCGGGCGCCGGTGACGTCGCCGAGGCCGGGGAAGCTGGTGATGATCTCGTAGTCCGGGTGCTTGTGGAACGCTGCAGTGGTTGCATCGGTCAGATTGGTGACGCTGGCGCATTCGGCGTTCAGGGTGGCCAGGAGGGCAAGGGCCTGGCGGCCCATTGCCTGTTCGACCAGTTCGGGCTGACGCAGCTGAGGTTTGCGCAACGCGTTGCGGATCTCGGTGGCGGTTTCGTTGACACGGCGTTGACGGCCAGCACGACGCAGTGCGGTGATGATCCTCGTCTTCGGCAGCTTCGCGGCCTCGGCTGGCGTCGGTGCGATCGCCAGGACGGCGCGGGCATCGTTGGTCGCGAGGTTGGTGTGCACGTTGCCGGCGAAGGCCTGTAGGAAGCTTGGGTAGAACTCGCGCAGGATCGCCCGGAGCTCCTGGGTAGCGCGGCTGCGGCGCCAGATCGCGTCTTGAGCAGAGCGGGCGAGGACGGCGATCGCGCGGGCCAGGTCAGTGTCGTCGGGCAGTTGGCGGTGTGCATGGGCGTCGGTACGCAGGATGTTGGCCAGAGTCATCGCGTCGACGTGGTCGGACTTGCCGCGGCTGACCGAGTGCCGTTCCCGGTATCGGGCCACAGCCATCGGGTTGATGGCATAGACAGGGCGTCCGGTCGCTCGTAGGGCGGCGACCAGCAGTCCACGCGACGTCTCGATCGCCACCGGGATCGGAGCGTCCGGGCTGTCGCCGGCATCGGCCAGCAGTGCCAGCAGCTCGGCGAATCCTTCGGCTGAGTCATCGATCCTGCGCTTGGCCACCAGTTGAGCGTCGGCGTCGACCAGCGCGATGTCGTGATGCCCTTCCGCCCAATCGATCCCGCACGTTACCTTCACCCAAGTCGTCCTCTCTGCTCGGTTCTCCAGGGATCGGTTCGATCCCCTGGCGAGAACGCGCGGCGCCCTAATGACGAGGCTCTGTTGGCCTTCCCTCCGATGAGCCGTTCGCGATCCCAGCGACCCTCATGGCGCCGGTCTCAACGTTTGGGAGCTCGGTGGCTCTCGATGAAGTGAGGCGTCCGGCCATGGGGGCGGGCTCGAACCACGAGCAACACTTCCGGCAGATGACCAGCTCGGCGCCACGGCGCGCCGATCTGATAGGAGGCATCACCGCTGCCCTGGGGACGGCAGGCGTCACCACGACACCCAAGCCGGCCACCGCCCGGACCACCAACCGCGCCAGACTTCCACGAGGTCCCCGGCGACCTGTTAGGCATCGGGCATCGCTGGTGGTGGGTTGGTGAACGGCCGCCGCCACAGGCCAGCGTCCCGGTCTTACCAGAGGCCTCTCAGAACCCGAAACGTGTCAGGGATCCACTCCCCGCGCCAGCGACCGTTCGGATGTCATTAGGG
>NZ_SMKR01000312.1 GCF_004348725.1 Kribbella turkmenica | reverse complement strand
GTCCTGCAACTGGGCATACAGGCCCTCCTGCGTCCCGATCAGCTGCGGCCGTGCGCTCCGCAACTGCTCACGCATGACCGGGCGCCGGGCGCTCCACTCGTTCGGTGGGGTGTCACTGGCGTAGCGCAGGTTGTACGACATCACGTGCAGCGGCTGTGCCGTACCGCCACCGGCCGGTGCGATCTCGTCGTACTGGGTGGTGGCGGCCTGCGAGACGCCGCCGGTGACGGTCAGGCCGAGCGCGGCAGCGGCCACGAGCGCAGCGAATCTACGGCGGGTGGAAAGCATGTCAGAATCCTCCATGGGCGGGTTGCTCGGAGGTTGGACGTTAACCAGACTTGGTGTCCGGTCGCTAGCCGTAGCGCGTCGGGTACGTGACGGAACGGTTCAGCCGACGATCCCGTTCCAGGTGTCGATCAGGCCCGGCAGCTCGGACAGGCGGTGGACGGTCGCGTCCGGCGTTCCCTCCGTGTGGCCGATCTGCTCGAGCGGGATCGCGCTGTGCGGGATGTGGACGGCGCGCATGCCGGCGTTCTGCGCGCCCCAGACGTCGTCGAACAGCCGGTCGCCGACGAACAGGCACCGCTCCGGCTCGGACGCCCCGACCGCCTTCATCGCGGCCAGGAACGCCTCCGGGTGCGGCTTGGTGTGCCGGATCTCGCTGGTGTAGACCGCGCCGTCCAGCAGCTCGAGGACGCCGTCGCGCGCGAAGATCTCCTCGTGCCGTGGGCGCGACCAGATCGTGTTCGACAGCAGGCCGATCTTCAGACCGCGCGCCCGCAGGTCCCGCAGCGTCTGGACGGCGTCCGGCTCGAGCTCGGTGTGCGGGTGCCACTGCCGCTCGTACTCCGCCAGGGCGGCCGGCGTCATCACCACGTCCGCGAGCAGGCACACCTCCTCGAGGGTGCTGCTCAGGTGCTCGTCGCGGGAGCGCAGCCAGACGGAGCCCTCGGCCTTGACCAGCCGCTCGGCGAGCTCGTCGGCCCGGGCGTCGTCGATCAGCTCCGCCACCGACCGCCAGACGGCGTACAGGTCGATGTCGTGCCAGGTGGCCAGGGTGCCGCCCCAGTCGAACAGGACGGCTTCGATCGATGGGATGTTCGCGTTCGTCACACCGACACCCTGCCAGAGCGCGCCGACACTTCTCCCCCGGTTTTTCGCGGCCGCCGGAGTCAGCTGACGCGGGCGATCCGCTGCCGCTTCGCGAGCCAGACGACCGCGGCCGCGTACACGGCCAGGCAGGGCAGGTCGACGACCAGCAGGGTCCACGGCGCCCCGCCCTGCTCGTCCCAGCCGTCCAGGCTTCCCATTGCCGCCGGCAACAAGAAGGCGAACACGTTGTTCAGCGCGTGCACGGTGATGGCGGCCTCCAGCCCGCCGGTGCGGACGGTCAGCCAGCCGACGACCATCGCGAACACGAAGATGTCCGCCATCGCCCAGCCGGTGTAGCCGTGGGCCGACACGAAGGCCACGCTGCTGATCACGAGCCCCGGCCACGGCGTCCGCCAGATCACCTTGAACCACGGCGAGCGGCCGTCCACGGTGTCCGGTCCGTACGCGCCGACCGCCTGGACCAGCCAGCCGCGGAAGACGAACTCCTCCGCCGCCGACTGGAACGGGACCAGCAGGAGGATCACCAGCGCCGGTACGACGAACGCGGCGAGACCGACCCATGAGCCGTCGTCGGGGGTGACGGGCTCGTCGGTCGGGAAGATCTGCTCGACCAGGGTGCCGAGCGCGAGCGAGAGCAGGAGGTAGCCCAGCGCGGGCACGCAGGTCAGGAGCAGCCAGCGCCAGCGGATGCGGTTCACGACCGAGGCCACGCTCAGCCACGGCCGGCGCTGGACCAGCCGGGCCGCCAGCAACACGAGCGGCGTCAGCACGCCCAGCATCACCAGCGTGAGCGCGAGGTTCTCGATCTCGTTGGGGAAGAACTCGTCGCCGGTCGGCTCGGAGACGTCGCCGGTGACCAGACCGTGCACGATCACCCAGGCGACGACCAGTGCACCGATCAGGAAGAACCCGCCTGCTGCGAGGAACAAGGTCCCGGCGACAGGGCGCCACCAGCGGTGCTTCGGAGTCCGGGCGAGCCGGTGGTACGGCGTACCGGGTGGGGCGGCGACGATCGCGGGCTCGTGGTGGAACGGCTGCGGCGCACCCCACGGCGGCGGCTGCTCCGGCGACCAGAACGGCGGCTGCCCCGGGTACTGACCCGGTGGGTACAGCGCCGGTGGCGGGTAGGCGCCCGGCTGTGAGTACGGCGGCTGCGGATACGGGCCGGGTGGTGAATGCGGGCCCGGTTGCGGGTGGGGCGCTGGTGGCGGGTACTGACCGGGCTGGGAATATG
>NZ_SMKR01000311.1 GCF_004348725.1 Kribbella turkmenica | reverse complement strand
GGAGGTGGGCGGCCTCGGCGGCGGCCTCCGAAGTGAGGGTCAGCGGTGCGCCGTCCATCAACGTGGCGCGGGCGGCGCCGGCGAAGAGGACGGCGACGTCGACGGGGGCGAAGCGATCGGCGATCTGCTTGACCAGGTCGACCGACGCGTTGTCGCCGGAGACGTAGACGGTCGGCAGGTCGTCCGCCGTCAGCACGAAGCCGGTGACCACCCCGAGCACCGCCTCGGCGCCGTCGGGACCGTGCAGCGCCGGTACGCCGGTGACCGTGAGCGTCCCGCCGTCCGGGCGGTCGAGGGCCACCGACTCCCAGTTCGCCAGCCCGCGTACGCCGGGGATCCGGGTGGCGGCACCTGGCGTCGACAGCACGACCGGCACCGACGGCAGCAGCGCACGGCCGGCGTCGTCCAGGTTGTCCTTGTGCTCGTCGTGTGACAGCAGGACCACGTCGACCGGGCCGAGGTCCGCGACCGGTACCGCCGGACCGATCAGTTTGCTCATCACCCCGCCGCTCGGCAGCACGTACTCCTGTGGTTCGTCGAAGGCGGGATCAGTCAGGATGCTGAGCCCGCCGAGGCTGAGGAGCGCGGTCGGGCCACCGATGTGCGTGATCTTCATGGCTCGATGGTCGCGCCCGCCCGCGGTGACCACCATTGGCCCGGGAGCCACAGTTCCTGAAGATCAGGCCATACTGGTTCCATGCGCACCGTCGCCGTCCTCGCGTTCGACCAGATCAGCCCGTTCCACCTGTCCGTCCCGTGCCTCGTGCTCGGCGACCGCCTCGGCGCGCCGGGCGAGTACGGCGTCCGCGTGTGCGCCGAGCAACCCGGATCGCTGCGGACGAACGCCGGCTTCGGCATTACCGTCGGCCACGGGCTCGAGGTGATGGACGCGGCCGACCTGGTGATCCTGCCGAGCTGGCAACCGGAGCTCGAACCGTCCGCCGTACTGATCGACACCATCCGGCGCGCGCACGCCCGCGGTGCGACCGTCGTCGGGTTGTGCATCGGGGCGTTCCTGGTCGCCGCGAGCGGGATCGCGGACGGGCGGGAGGTGGTGACGCACTGGAAGTGGGCGGACCAGCTGCAGGCCAAGCACCCGAACATCAACGTCCGCGCGGACGTGCTCTGGTCCGACCTGGGCGACGTGCTCACGTCGGCCGGGACGGCCGCCTCGCTCGACTGCTGTCTGCACCTCGTCCGGACGCACCACGGTGTCGAGCTGGCCGAGCGGCTGGCCCGGAGCATCGTGGTCGCGCCGCACCGCAGTGGTTCGCAGGCGCAGTACATCCCGGTCCCGGTGCCGCCGGACCCGAGCGACGACGTGATCGAGAAGGCGATGGTGTGGGCGCGCGCCCGGCTCGACCAGCCCGTCTCACTGGACGAATGGGCGGCCGCGGTCGCGCTGTCGCGGCGTACGTTCACCCGGCAGTTCCGCGCGCGTACCGGAAGCTCCGGGCACGCGTGGCTGCTCCGCCAACGGCTCGACCGGGCCAGGCTGTTGCTGGAGACGACCGACCATCCGGTCGAGCGGATCGCCACCGAGAGCGGCTTCGGCAGCAGCGCGGCCCTGCGGCACCACTTCCACACCGTCCTCGGTACGACGCCGCAGCGGCACCGTCAGGAGTTCGGCGTAGTCACAGCAGGAGCAGGAGGGTATACAGCGCTGGCGCCGCGAACGTGACCAGCAGGATCCACGCGATCATCCGGTGACCCGGTTTGCCGCGGTCGAGCGACGACGCGAAGTACAGCACCGCGCCCTCCTCGGTGTGCCGGCTCAGGCCCATCCGCTTCGCCTCTTCCGGGCGCGGATCAGGACGCTCGTCGGCGAGGGCGTCCGGTGGAATCCCGAAGTGCGCGGGCCGGGGCGGGTCCAGGTCGTCGCGTTCCCCGTACATCCGGCCTCCCGCAGGGTTGGTGTGACCAAGGGTCGTTCCCTCCCATGGTCGCACCAACCACCCACGAAAGTGCGCGTGTCCTAAGTAAAGTCCGCCACCCAGGCGACGCGGGTCCTGGTCGTGCACAGCACCGGACCGAGCATGCAGGCCTTGTACCTCGCGTCGTCCATGCCGACCCCGAGGGTCTTCAGGTTGCAGTTGAGGACAACGCTCTTCTTCTGCGCCATCATCTGGTCGAAGGCTTGCTGGGCCGACCAGTTGTCGCCGCCGGCAGCCGTCTTCGAGTCCGTGTAGCTGTTGACAGCGCCGGACTCGGCGCGATCCTCCGCCTCGGCCCGGGCGCCACCCGTGAGGTTGGGATCCTGCTCCAGTGGTGCGCAGCCGTTGCGCACGCGAGCGGCGTCGATCATGTCGAACAGTTCGAGCTCGTCGGCTGTCATCCCACCGTCCCGCGCCGGGGGCGGCGGGGGGTTGTTGGTGGTGGG
>NZ_SMKR01000031.1 GCF_004348725.1 Kribbella turkmenica | reverse complement strand
GTCGAGGGGTCTACTACTGCTTCGATGCGGCGGTTCAGGCCGATGGTGTCGATCATGGCCTGGCGGAGGATCTCATCGCTGCCGGAGCGGGCGAAGCTTTCACGGGCGCCGGCGTTGACCAGGCCGAGGGTGAGGGTTTGGTCGTCGACGGCGATGACCTGGGCGTTCTGACTCAGCATGATCCAGGCGAACCGGCGCTTGGCCTTCACCGCCTCGAGCACCTCGGGCCACAGCCGGCGGATGTCGGCCAAACCGACCGCGCCGGCCGACGGTGCACCCGATGCGCCGGTAACGGTCGAGCCAGGACCGCCACTGGACGAGGCGGCAGCAGGTGAGGTTCCAGACGCCGTTCCAGGTCCTGCGGACGAAGCAGGCGCAGATCCGGGCGTTGCGGACCGGCCAGACGCAGACCCCGGCGCGGCAGACGCGGACCCCGGCGCGGCAGACGCGGCCCCCGGCGCGGCAGACTCGGCCGGCGCTGATCCAGCGGGCTGCGACGACGCGGGCTGCGAGGACGGGGCGGGGGTGGCCGACGCCGACTCGTCGCCCCAGGCACCGGAGCGACTGGATACGGGGTGAGCGCCTCCGGATGAGGAACCGCTCGCCACTCCGTCACCAGCAGAGCGTCCGGCTCGTCCCGCGCTCGCACGGCCACCGGGCCCGGCGGAGTCACCGGAGCTCGGTGAAGTGCCTGAGGAGCCTCCGACCGCTGGCCCGCTGACTGACGGGCCGTCGACGGCACCGGCAGGCGCCGCACCGGCGGCTGAACCACCTGCTGCCGCGGTACCCGTGGCTGAGCCGCCTGCTGCCGCTCGGGCCGCGGCGCGGCTTGTTGCTGCGTCCGGCTCCGGACCGCCGACGGCCGCCGGCGGCGAGACGGCTTCCGGCGTACCGGCGGGGACTCCGATGGTGAGACGGCGTTCCATCCGGTCGAGGCGGGCTTGGATGCCGTTGGTGGAGTCGTCGGCACCAGGCAGCAGCACCTTGGCGCAGATGAGCTCCAGCTGGAGCCGCGGCGCGGTGGCTCCGCGCATCTCCAGGAGACCCGCGGCGACGATGTCGGCTGCCCTGGTGAGCTCGGCGGCTCCGATGCCGGCGGCCTGGGTCTGCAAACGCTCGCCCTGGTCCTCGGCGGCCTCGATCAGCCCGGAGTGGATCGCGTTCGGTACGGCGGACAGCACGACCAGGTCGCGGAGCCGCCGGAGCAGGTCCTCGGCGAACCGCTTCGGGTCCTGACCGGTCTCGATCACTTTCTCGATCGTCTCGAACACGGCCTTGCTGTCATGCGCGGCGAACCCGTCGACACAGGCGTCGAGCAGCGAGTCCGGCGTGAAGCCAAGGAGCGCGACGGCCAGCTCGTACGTGACCCCGTCGGGCCCGGCGCCACCGATCAGCTGGTCGAGCACGCTCAGCGAGTCACGGACCGAACCGGCACCGGCGCGCACGACCAGCGGCACCGCGGCCGGCTCGATCGCGACGCCCTCGGACTCGCACAGGGAGGCCATGTAGTCGCCGAGGGCCTTCGGCGGGACCAGGCGGAACGGGTAGTGGTGCGTCCGGGACCGGATCGTCCCGATCACCTTGTCCGGCTCGGTGGTGGCGAAGATGAACTTGAGGTGCGGCGGCGGCTCCTCGACCAGCTTCAGCAGGGCGTTGAAGCCCTGCGTCGTGACCATGTGCGCCTCGTCGATGATGTAGACCTTGTAGCGGCTCTCGACCGGCGCGAAGAACGCCCGCTCGCGCAGGTCGCGCGCGTCGTCGACGCCGCCGTGCGAGGCGGCGTCGATCTCGATGACGTCGATGCTGCCGGGACCGCCGCGGGCCAGGTCGGTGCAGGACTTGCAGACCCCGCACGGCTCGGCGATCGGGCCCTTCTCGCAGTTGATCGCGCGGGCCAGGATCCGGGCGCTGGTGGTCTTGCCGCACCCGCGCGGACCGGAGAACAGGTAGGCGTGGTTGACCCGGTTGTTGCTCAACGCGTTCCGCAGCGGCGCCGTGACATGATCCTGCCCGATCACCTCGGAGAACGTCTCCGGGCGATACCGGCGGTACAACGCAAGGGGTGCTTCCACGCCCGCAACCCTAGCGCCGACTGCCGACAAATCCTCCCCACGCCCTGTTATCCACAACTCCTCGGCGTGACCGGGCGCGTCCTTGGTCGGTGGATAGGTACGCTGGCGCGGGTGACGACCGGAGACGAGCGGCAGCAGCAGGTCATCGAGCGAGCCCGCGTCGTACTGCCGGAGGACGATCGAGTCCTCGGCGTCTACCTGGTCGGCAGCTATGGGACCGGTGAGGCGGACAGGTTCAGCGATGTCGACGTGCATTGTGTCGTGACCGACGAAAGCCTGCCGTGGTTCGAGGTGAACTGGGCCGGCGTACTGCGGTCGCTCACCGGGCCGACCGTACTGACCGATCGGGTGCCGGGGTTGGTCGGCGGGCTGGGGATCACGTCCGACTGGTTGCACGTCGACCTGTTCTGTCACGCGCGCGGATCCTTCGATCGCTTCCAGTACGACGGTGTCCGCGTGCTGTTCGACCGGGACGGGACCTTGTTCCCGGACGGCGACATCGAGCGCAAGGGCGGTCGGTCCGGAGAGCCGTACTGGCCGCAAGGACCGGTCAACCTCTTCTTCTACTTCCTGGGGAATCTCGTCACCGTGCTCGGCCGGGACGAGCGGATCGTCGGCAGCCAGGGCGTCGGCGCGGTCCGCGACCAACTCATCGCGCTGATGCTCGCCGAGCGCGGCGTACGACGTACCGGTGGAGCCAAGCGGTTGAACGCCTTCCTGTCGGACGAGCAGCGGGCCGCGCTCGAGGCGATCCCGCCCGCCGGCTCCGAACCGGCTGACATCATCGCGGCCAACCGGTACATGTGCCGAGAGTTCATCCGCCGGGGAACCGCCTTGGCCACGCAGACGGGCGAACAGTGGCCGGCCGAGCTCGTCGACGCCACCCTGGCCCATCTGCGCCGGCACTTCGGCGAGGACTTCGGCTGATCACGCGTCGACCGCGACCGGCACGTAAGGCTTTCGAGGTCATTCCTGGAGGCCGATGGCGGACAGGAGATCGAGTTTGCTCCTGGCATCCGGGTCGTGTGGGGTGTCCACCACGAGACGGAGGTCCGTGCCCTGCGATGAGCACAGTGGAGTCGACGGCGATGTCTCCGACCTCTGGATGGGCGACGATCTTGTGTGCGCCCTGGTGGTCGCCTATCGACCGAAGCGCCGAGAGCCCACGGATGCGGAGGTCAGCCGCGCGATACACCTGGCTGATCGCGATTGTGGGACGCGAACGCATCTACGACATCACCAACGCGCGGACTGACCTGGACTACCAGCCGACTGTGACCTTCGCTGCCGGTCTGAAGGAGTTGCGTACGTCGGCGCGGTAACACCGCTCTGCGCCGCGTCAGGAGCTTCTCGGCGAGGACTGTGGTCAGTCCCTGTCCCGGCTTACCCGAGGCGGTAGTCGGCGAACCGGGTGCGGAGGTCCTTCTTCGAGAACTTGCCGACCGAGGTCTTGGGCACCTCCTCAATGAATTCGACCGCGTCCGGGAGCCACCACTTCGCGACCCGGGGTTTCAGGTACTCCAGGATCTCTTCACCTGTGACGGTTTCGCCCTCCTGCAACACGACGCACGCCAGCGGGCGCTCGTCCCACTTCGGGTGCGGTACGCCGATCACCGCGGCCTCCTTGATCGCCGGGTGAGCCATCAACAGGTTCTCCAGTTCGACCGAGCTGATCCACTCACCGCCGGACTTCACCAGGTCCTTCGTCCGGTCCACCAGCCGCACCGAGCCGAACTGGTCGATCGCCGCCACGTCACCGGTCTTCATCCAGCCGTCTTCCGTGCTCAGCTGCACGCCTTCGTCGGGCCGGTAGTACTCGGACGCGATCCACGGCCCGCGGACCTGCAGCTCCCCGGTCGCCTCGTCGTCCCACGGCAAGGGCGTGATCGACCCGGGCTCGACGATCCGCACCTCGACGCCGGGCAGCGGCTGTCCTTGCCGAGCCCGGAGACGTGCCTTCTCGTCCTCGGAAAGCTTCTCGTACCGCGCCGGCACGTGCGCCGCGGTCGCCACCGGGCTGGTCTCCGTCATGCCCCAGGCCTGCAGGATCGGCCGGCCGAGCTTCTCCCGGAACGCCTCCGACAACGCCATCGGTACGGCGGACCCGCCACAAGGGACGCGCCGCAGCTTGGGCAACTCGACGTCGTCCAGCAACGGCAACAACCCCTGCCAGATGGTCGGAACGCCCGCGGCCAGCGTCACCTCCTGCTCCTGCAGCAGCTTGAGGATGCCCTGCGGAGACATGTCCGGGCCCGGGAACACCAGCGAGGCGCCGGCCATCGGAGCCGCGTGCGCGAGACCCCAGGCGTTCGCGTGGAACATCGGCACGACCGGCATGACCGTGTCCGTCTCGGCCAGCCCGATCCCGGCGTTGGTCAGTACGCCGATCGAGTGCAGCCAGGTGGACCGGTGTGAGTACACGACGCCCTTCGGATTGCCCGTCGTCCCGCTCGTGTAGCACATGGCGGCCGCCTGGTTCTCGTCCGCGACGCGGAACTCGACCGGCTCGGCCGCGGCGAGCAGCGCCTCGTAGTCGTGGAACCGCGGATCGTCCGGCACCTCCGCCCCGGGCGCCCCGGCCGGCAGGTCGTCCATCACCACGACGTGCCTGATCAGTGGCAATCGGTCGAGCAACGGCAGGAAGAGCCCGAGCAACGACCGGTCGACGAAGATCACCTCGTCCTCGGCGTGGTTCGCGATGTAGACGACCTGGTCGGGAAAGAGTCTGATGTTCAGCGTGTGCAGCACCCGGCCGGTGCAGGGTGCAGCGAAGTACAGCTCGAGGTGACGTCCCGAGTTCCACGCGAACGTGGCCACCCGGCCGTCCGTGCTGATCCCGAGCGCGTGCAGCACGCCGCCTAGTCGTCTGGTTCGCCCGGCCCACTCGGCGTACGTCAGCGTCGACGGCGCCGGACCGCCGGTGTGCACGGTCTTGTCCGGGTAGAACTGCTCAGCCCGGAGGAAGATGGTGTCCAGGGACAGCTGGTAGTTCTGCATCAGACCTTTCATGAGCACACTCTGCCAGCCGCGATATCGCCTTGACCATGACCTCATCCGGACTTTCTCGCGCATCCTTCAGGTACTCCGGGACGCGCCGAACCGGTAGCTCCGCAAGCGAGATGTTGCCGTCCCAAATAAATGACATGACACACATGTCGTGTAATCTGTTCGCCATGAAGGTGGTCGAGGAACTGCGGTACCTCGTGCTGGCGATCCAGCGTGAGGGCAACCGGTTGCTCGCCGCCGAGCTGCGACCGCTGGGCATCACGCCGTCCCAGGCGGAGGTGCTCAGGGTGCTGCGCGACCACGGTCCGCTGACGCTGAACGCGCTCGGCGGTCTCCTCGTCTGCGAGACCGGGAACAGCCCGAGCCGCCTCGTCGACCGGCTGGTCGCTCAGGGATCGGTGAAGCGCGGGATCGACAAGGTCGACCGTCGGTACCTCGCGCTGAGCCTGACCCCGCAAGGCCGCGCTCTGCACCGGCGCATCGTCACGGCCGAGAACCGCTTGCACCGGACGATGAACGACCTGGTCGCCGGTTACCCCCTCGACGAGACCATCGCGACGCTGAGAGCCGTCGCCGACGCCTTCCCTGCCGGAGCCGCACTGGCTCGCCGGCGCGATCCCGAGTACGACCACACCCTCGCCCAGGAGAGATAGTCATGGAACAAGCCACCGACACCATCCCCGCCAGCCGGGCGGCGATCCGGCACGTTCTCCTGGACGCGCTCGCGCTCCCGGAGTGGAACGAGGCGTTCCTTGCGATCGACGGCCCCAGCGAGGTCACCGCCGGTACGCCCTACCAGCTGCGGGTACGGTCGGGGCTCACCGGGGAACTGCGCTACACGGTGATCGAGGCGGATCGCATCGAGATCACCTGGCAGGTCCCCGGGTTCCGTGAAGTCGGTCAATGGACGCTGACCGCCGGTGGGCAGGTCACCCACACGTTCGAGCAGACCGGGCCACTCGCCACCGTGCTCCGTCCGGCCTACCGCAACATCGCCACCATCCGCCTGGCCCGCCTCGCCAACCGCGTCCGCCAACTGGCCCACACCGCCTGACGCGGACCATCCGGCAGGAGGACGTCAGACCGCCAGCGGCATCGCGCGCTTGTGCGCGGTACGACGGTGGGCGGCGATGATCGTGGCCGCGGCCTGCTCGCTGACCTCGCGGCCCTCGAGGAAGTCGTCGATCTCCTCGTAGGTGACGCCGAGAGCGACCTCGTCCGGCAGGCCCGGCGTGTTCGTCTCCAGGTCCGCGGTCGGCACCTTGCCGGTGAGCTCGTCCGACGCGCCGAGCCGCGAGCCGATCGCCCGGACACGGCGCTTGGTCAGCCCCGACAAGGGCGTCAGGTCGCACGCGCCGTCGCCGTACTTGGTGTAGAAGCCCATCACCGCCTCGGCCGCGTGGTCCGTGCCGACGACGAGTCCGCCGCGCGCCCCGGCGACGACGTACTGCGAGATCATCCGCTGCCGGGCCTTGATGTTGCCGACGTGGAAGTCCTCGCGGTCGCCGAGCCCGGCGTGCCGCACCGACTCGACCATGGCGTCCGTGGCCGGCTTCACGTCGACCACGAGGGTCTCGTCGGGCTTGATGAAGTCGAGCGAGCGCTGCGCGTCCGCCTCGTCCACCTGGACGCCGTACGGGAGCCGCATCGCGACGAACGTCGCCTGACCGCCCTCGGCCCGGACCCGCTCGACCGCGAGCTGGCAGAGACGCCCCGCCGTACCGGAGTCGACGCCGCCGCTGATGCCGAGCACGTACGCCGTCGCACGGCTGCGCCGGAGCTGGTCGGCCAGGAACTCGATCCGCCGCTCGATCTCGGTGTCAGCGTCGAACGAGGCGGGCACGCCGAGCTCGGCGATGATCAGTTCCTGCAGATAGCGGCGTTCGTCGCTCATCGGGCTCCCTCACGATCAGGGTTGTGCGGCACCAGCCTAGACAGGGCCCGGACATGAGGATTCCCCGCGCACCCGGAAGAGCTCACTTACCCTTGCTGCCTTCCGGCCCTGGGGGAGTTGGGCGAGATACCGCCACGCGGGGAACCAGCCAGAAGTGTACGTGATCGGATCCCCGGGCCCGAAATCCGTACCGCGGCACCCGGTGGATCGCACCCCGTTTTCGGGTCCACGCGGCGGGTACCGCGGTGGGGACACGAGGAGGAGCTGATGGCTGAGAACCGGGTCAGTGACGAGTTGTGGACCGAGTTTCACGAGTTGGTGAACATGACGTCGCGCGAGTTGGCGGACTGGTTGCGGACCGACTCCGCCGGTGAACGCACCGAGTCCGCATCCGAGGACACCGGTCACTCGCTCGGCGAGAAGGTGGTTCACATCCTCGGAAAGCGCCGGTCCGACCTGACCGACGAGGATCTCTCGGCGATGGAGCAGGTGGTACGACGGGTCCGGAGCGAGCGCGGTGAGGAACCGGAGCCGACCGCGGGCGAGACGCACTGGCGGCACAACCTGATGTCGATCGGCCACGATCCGCTGAAACCGCTGACGCCCTGAGCGAAACCACTGGGCGGATGCCGACCTGCTCCACCTATCCTCATTAGGTGACGAATCACCAATTCGGTCCGTTCGGGATCACCACCGGCCTCGACAGCAGCCCCGAGTCACTGGCCGCCGCCCGCGCGGCCGAGGAGCTCGGCTACTCCGCGATCTGGTTGTCCGGTGGCCCGCTGCCCGGCCTCCGGACCATCGTCGACCTGGTCACCGCGACCGGGTCGATCACCTTCGTCAGCGGCATCCTCTCCGTCGACCAGTACAGCGCGACGGACGTCAGTACGACGTACGCCGAACTGGAGTCGGCCGCACCCGGGCGGTTCACCGTCGGGCTGGGAGGGGCGCGCGGGCCGAAGCCGATCGCCACGCTCAACGCCTACCTCGACGAGGTCGACGTACCGGTCGGGCGCCGGGTGCTCGCGGCGCTCGGTCCGCGGATGATGGAGCTCGCCCGGGATCGGGCTGCCGGCGCCTACCCGTTCCTGACGACCGCCGCACACTCCGCCGAAGCGCGGAAGGTGCTCGGTCCGGACAAGCTGCTCGCGGTCAGCCACCTGGTCGTGGTGGAGACCGATGCGGACCGGGCCCGGGCGATCGCACGGGACACGATCGGGTTCTTCCCACAACTCCCGTCGTACGCCGCCTCACTCGGGCGGCAGGGATTCAGTGCCAAGGACCAGGCTGAGCTGCCAGATCACATGGTCGACGCACTGGCGGCGTGGGGTACGCCGGCAGACATCAAGGCCAAGCTGAGGGAGCACCTCGATGCCGGCGCCGACCACGTCGGGATCAACGTGATCACCGGGGTCACCGGCCCACAGCCGATGGAGCAGTGGCGGACACTAGCCCGCACGCTGCTTGCGTAGCAGCGCCGGGATCCAGTGGCCGCCGTACCTGGCCTGCAGCTCCGGACGCTTCCAGTCCTCGCCGGTGACGACGCCACAGCAGAGCGCGGAGCCGCAGGTTCGCATCGAAGCTATGGTTGCCGAAGGCAATCTTCCGCCGCGGATCGGTGTTGCCGGGCCGTAGCGGTGGAGCACGTTGCTGGTCGGAAGGCGGTCGGGTCCTTGGGGTCGTCGTAGTAGGAGTAGTCGCGGACCTCGATCAGCGATGACGTCATTACGGCTTTCGACCCTAGATGAGCAGACCGACCACCAGGAGCACAGTGAGAACGGCCGCGAGCAGGACAGCCGTCCGGTTGCCGGCGAGCCGCCGCAACGCGATGGCCAGGGGTCCGATCGGTTTCATCGTCGCTCCAATCGCTTGCGTGCTTGTCAGGTGACCAGCAGGAATCCGGCCGCGGCGAGCGTCAGCGGCAGTCCGAGGAGCCCGTGGCCGGCCAGGGCGAGGGCTGAGGCGAGTAGGACAGCGACCGCCGTGGCGATCCAGCCGGCGATGACGCGGTCCCTGGCGAAGAGGCTTCCGCGGCGGCGCAGCGCGCGGAGCGCTCGTGCGATGGTCAGGAGGCCGACAGCGACGATCGCACCGAAGCCGAGCTGTGTCGTCGTCGGAAGGTCGTCCTCGGTCAGCCACAGCATGACCGTGAGCACGACCACAGCTGCCGCGCCGCACAGTTCGACCGAAGACCCCACCCGGCGACGCGACGACAGCGCGTCCTGGAGTCCCGCGATCGTCTCCTCGGCCGAGATCACCACTCCGCTCCTTCCCTGATCAGCCGGCGCGCCCGATGCAGGCGCGACTTCACCGTCCCCACCGGTACGCCGAGCACCTCGGCGCACTTCTCCAGACTCAGGTCCTCCAGGTGGAACAGCACGAGCACCTCCCCTCGACCACGGGCACCTTGTCGACCAGGCGCCGTACGTCCACCCGGTCGACCACCTGGTCGGCCAGGTCGGGGTTCGCCGTACGGCGGTTGCTGCGGTTGGCCGGCGTACTTGTCCCTGAGCTGATTGACGACGCTGCGGCGCGCGATGGTGAACAGCCACGCGGCGAACCGCTCCGGTTCCTTCAGGCGCGGCAGCCCGCGTACGACGGCCACCAGCTCGGCAACCGCCTCCCGCTCACCCAGTTGAGCCCGCACCACCACAGCCGCCCATTTCGGCTCCACGATCACCTCCATCCGTACAGTCGCCGGAGCTGTCCATCAGGTTCACGCCCCCGATTTCAGGTTCGCCGGGGCACTCGCGTATCCTCTCCGCTTGGAGGATTCGCCTAGAGGCCTAGGGCGCACGCTTGGAAAGCGTGTTGGGGGCAACCCCTCACGAGTTCGAATCTCGTATCCTCCGCCACTCCCCGGAGTCAAGAAGCCGCAGGTCAGAGGGCGGTTTTCCAGGTTCGGGAGGATGAGACACAGCCGGGGCGGTTCCCAGTCTGGGAGCCGCCCCGGATTCGTTGTGCCGCCGTGGTGGGTGGAATTGTGGTGGTGGGTGTCGGATCGTGGGCGGGGCGTTCGTGGCAGGGGTGAGAGGCGGCTTGAGGGTGGTCGCCGGGAGAAGGAGCCTGAGATGACGCTGTACCTGATCTCGTTCGAGGACGGTGCGATGGATTTTCCGGTGGATGACCTGCCAGCGGTGGCCGACGCCGGGCACGCGGTCATCCAGGAGGCCAAGGACGCGGGTGTGTTCGTCTTCAGCGGCGGGCTGGACTACAGCAAGCAGCACGCGCTCGTGGGCACCGACGGGATGATCACCGACGGCCCGTACCCGGAGAGCAAGGAGCTCATCGGCGGCATCTTCGTGGTCGACGTGCCCACCTGGGACGACGCCCTGAAGTGGGCCGAGAAGGTGGCGGTCGCGTGCCGCTGCGCGCAGGACGTCCGTGAGTTCTTCCCGTTCCGGCGGCCCGACCTGGAGCACATGCGCTGACGCACGCCAGTACGACGCCGCCGGCGAGAGTCCCGAGGGCACACCGGCTGATCCGCATGCCGGCGACGCTCGCTTTGCCTACGGGGTCAGAGCCGCGATCACCCGCATCGAGCCACTGGTGACCCGGATGCGCCGGTCGCGCAGGAGTTTGGTGTTCTCCACCGCGGGGACCAGGCGTGACACGGGATGCAGGAGCTCCCGGACCCGCGAGGCGACGAACGGGAGCGCGTAGTACTGGTAGGCGGGGTCGGTCGCGCGAACGGCGAAGCCTCCGCGGCTCAGCAACTCCGTGATGGTGGCCGGATCGTAGTAACTGACGTGCTCGGGGATCTTGAAGGAGACCCAGCGGGAGCCGGAGACGCGGGCCAGCAGGCTCTTGATGTTGGGCGTGACCAGCACGATCAGGCCGCCCGGACGGAGCAGCCGTGATGCCGTCTCGAGGAAGGCGCCGGGCTCCGTGAGGTGCTCGATCAGGTGTGAGCCGAAGATGACGTCGTACTGCTGGTCCTGGATCTGCGGGACCTCCTCGAGCAGGCCGCAGAACACGCGGCCCGGATGGCGCTCGGCGGCCCACTTGACGGCCGCGGGCGAGAGGTCGATCCCGTAGGCGTCGTACCCGGCGTCCAGCGCACACTGCAGGAAGTATCCGTAGCCGCAGCCGACCTCGAGCACCCGGCCGGAGGGCACGAACTCGGCGATCCGCCGGACGTCCTCGCGGAAGGTCGCCAGATACTCGACCTCCTGGCTCTCGTACTGCGAGTACCCGGTGTCGCCGTCGCCCCCGAAGTACGACTCGCCTTCGTAGAGCGCGCGCAGGGTCTCGGCCGTCGGCGTCGGCACGAGCTGGACGAGCCCGCACGCCGGGCACTCCTCGATCCCGTAGCCGTCCTTCGCCCCGCGCGGGCGGAACGGTCCACTCTGCGCACACAGGATGCACGATCCATCAGCCACGGCTATCCGTCCCTCCGGCAAGGATGTGGACTCTAGTTCCCCATCGTTGTCAGTGGCAATGGACAACCGCCAGGGGCGCGATCACCTGTCGGGACGGCGGCTGCCTATGCTCGGCGAGGTGAGCGTGATGACGGCGGAGCGTGTCCTGGTGCTGCTCGAGCTCCTGGAGGACTTCGACGTCTGGGTTGACGGTGGGTGGGGTGTGGATGCGTTGGTGGGCAGGCAGACGCGTACCCACGGGGATCTCGATCTCGGGGTCGCCCGGGCCCAGCTGGGTGCGGTGATCGGGGTGCTGGGGACGGCGGGGTACGTCGTCACCGACGAGCGGTTCGTCTCGGTGACAGTGCAGTTGACCCACACTGTGGACGGGCAACGGGTGGACCTGCATCCGAGTACGGCGTTGGCCGACGGGGGCTCGGAGCAGCTCGACTTCGACGGGAATCCGCACTACCTTCCGCCGCCGGAGATCGGGCACATCGGCGGACGGGAGGTCCGGTGCATGCGGCTGAGCACGCAGCTCCGGACCCACAAGGGTTACGTGCTCAGGCCGCAGGATCTGCACGATCTCGACCTGCTGCACGAGCTGAGCGACGTGGTCCGGGCGTCGGTGGTGATTCCGACGGTCGGGCGGGACCTCGGCCCGGTGCTCGACGGACTGGCCCGGCAGGTGCGGGCGCCGGGGTTCGAGGTGGTCGTCGGAGTGGATGGGGATTGGGAGCCCACGGTCGACGGGGTGAAGGTGGTGCGGTTGGGGGTGCCGCAAGGGGTGAGTGTGGCGCGCAACCGGGCGGTGGAGGCGGCGCAAGGGGAGTTCGTCGGGTTTCTGGATGACGACACGGTGCCGGGACCGGATTGGGTACGGCGATTGGTCGTCGGCCTGTCCGGGGTGGATGCGGCGGTGGCCGGCCGAGTTGTAGAGGCGGGAGACGGCGTGCTGAATCGCCTGCGTGGGCTGGCTTTCGAGCACAGACACCGGCAGAACGCCCGTCAGGTCGACTACGTGAACGGCGGGAACTGCGGGTTCCGGGCGGAGCTCTTCCGCGAGCTGGGCGGATTCGATCCGGCGTTCCGGAAGTCCCAGGATCGGGATCTCGCGCGGCGCGCCGTACTGGCCGGCCACACGATCGCCTACGAACCGGACCTGATGGTCACCCACACGGGCAGCTACACACTCAGAGGGCTGTGGAGCGGGCGGTTCAGAGCTGGGCGGGCCGCGAAGGCGATGCAGAAGCTCAGCGGTGACGTATCGGTCGGCCCACGGGACCTCAGGACGACGTACGGCGGCAGCCTGATCGCGCTCGCGAGTCAGCACGGACTCAAGCTGGCGCTCGCCGCGCTGGTGTCGATCACCGCGCACCGGGCCGGCTGGATAACCGGCTGACCCGGACCCAGGCCGTACGAAAGACTGGGCCGATGGACAAGGTGGTGCAGAGCAACCGGGCGGCGTGGGAGAAGGCCTCGACCAAGCACGTGCACGAGTACGACGAACTGCTCGAGGAGGCACGTAGTGCGGCCAGGCTATTCCCGCGGGAGGCGGAGCTCCTCCAGCCGTTGCTCGACGACCGGCCGGTCGTCGTGCACTTCCAGAGCGGGCACGGACTGGACGACGTCGCGCTGGTGAAGGCCGGTGCCCGTCAGGTCGTGGGAGTCGACTACAGCTCGGTGGCCGCGGGCGCAGCTCACCGGAGAGCGGCAGAGCTGGACCTCTCGTGTCAGTACGTCGTCGCAGAGGTCCCCGGCGTACCGGTGAAGGACGGGGCGGCCGATCTCGTCTACACCGGTAAAGGCGCGCTGATCTGGATGCGCGACATCGGCGCGTGGGCAGCGGACGCGGCCCGGGTACTGCGGCCGGGCGGCCACCTGTTCGTGTACGAGGCGCACCCGGCGGTGCCGTTGTGGAGCTGGGACGAGGACGAGCCGCGGATCCGGCCCGACCGCAGCTACTTCGCCGAGTCGCACGTCAACGACACGTTCCCGGCCAACGGCGCGCAGGAGTGGCAGTGGAACCTCGGCCAGATCGTGACGGCCGTCGTCGCCGCCGGTCTGCGCATCGAAGTCCTCGAGGAGTACGCCGAGCCGTTCTGGCGTCCCGCCGACGGCACCGACGCGGCCGCGTGGTCCGGCCGGCTGCCCAACTCCTACGCTCTGCTGGCCCGCCGCCCCTGAATCACCAGATACTCCGCCGGGAGCGTGGCGTCACGCGACGCGAACAGCTCGAACAGGTCGCGGCGAAGCTCCGGCCACCGATCGCCCAACGCCTCGCGGGCCAGCACGACCGGCCCGAACGCGGTCGCGTAGCAGTCGACCGCGGCCTCGGCGGACGGGTGGCGGATGACGAACACCTCGCGCTTGATCGACAGCTCGATCCGCGTGCCTTCGAACGACTCGCGCACGTGGTCCTCGTCGCCCCAGGCCAGCGGTGGATCGACGAACGGCGGGGCCGGCGGGAAGTACCCGTCGAGCGCCCGGAAGAAGTCACCGACACCGTTCTGCGTCCAGGTGCACAACCCGAGTCGCCCGCCTGGCCGCAGGACCCGCGCCAGTTCGTCGGCGACCACCTCGTGGCGAGGTGCGAACATGCAACCGAACGTCGACAGCACCACGTCGAAACGCTGATCCTCGAAGGGCAGCTCCTCGGCGTCGCCCTCGACCCACTCGACCGCGAGCTCGCCGGCCCGTTCCCGCGCGCGGGCGACCGCCGTGGCCGGGTAGGTGAACAGTCCGGTCTCCACGGTGACCTCGGGGTTGGCCATTAGGTTGTGGTACCAGTCCGGGTGCTTGGGGCCGCCGCCGGCCGAACCGACGACGAGGACGCGATCGCCGTCCGGGTAGTAGCCGAGGATCGCGGTGTGCGGGCGGCCGGAGCGGGCGCCGGTCGTTGTCAGCAGCAAGTACCTGCCGTCGTCGACCTGGCCGGCGGTCGCCCGGAACTGCTGGACGAGATCGTTCAGGATTCGCTTCTCTCTGGAGTGTTTCGGACGCGGAACGTCGACAGCAGAGAGATGGAGGTGGGCCGCGGATGGCCCTACCGGCGCTCAGAACGCAGCCGGGAACCCGACTCGTGAATGGCCAATGGCCGACCCGGCAGTCACAGCCGGAAGCCTAACCGGGCACCGGGGTCAGGTGGGGACCCTCAGCTGAGGGAGTAGTCCAGGTCGGCGAGTACGCCGTAGTGGTCGCTGAGCCAGATGTTGTCGATGGGGGTGTCGCCGACGAGTCCGGCGTGCACGACCCGGGCGCGGGCGGCCGGGTGGGAGTGGGCGGAGCCGACGAAGATGTAGTCGATCCGGCGGTGGTGATGGGGTTGCCCGACGAGGTGGTCGATCTCGGGGGCGGCGACGGGGTTGGCGGCGGTCCAGGTGTAGCCGGCGCCGTCGCCGGCGACGGCCCAGGCGTCGTGGTAGTGCACACTGCGACCGGCAAGGGACTGCAAGCCGCTGAGGAAGCGGATCCCGGCCGAGTCCGGGGTCGCGTTCAGGTCGCCGGCGATGATCGACGGCAGCCGGAACCGGTACTTCTCGTCCACCTCGGCCGCCGCCAGCAACTGCTCCTCCCGCGCGGCCGACTGATCGAGCCGCCACGGCGTCGCCGGCTGGACGAACAGCAACTCCCCCAACTCCGCTACGTCGACCGCCGCGGCCAGCGTCCACCAGTGGACGTCGGCGTCCGCCGAGGCACGATGCTCGCGGACGTCGACCACGCGCTGCGGACGGCGGGACGCGAGCACGATTCCGTCCTGCCACTCGGACTCCAGTACGTCGGCCTGGTGCGTGGTGTGGGTCAACCCCGTGCCCTCGACCAGCTCGGCCAACTGGTCAGGCCGGACCTCCTGCAACGCGACGACGTCCGGCGACAGCCGCCGCAGCTCGCCGTTGATCAACGCGGTACGGCGTGGGTCGCCGGCGTCGTGCTGGACGTTCATCGTGAGCACCCGGATTCGCATGCCGTTCCAGTTCCCCGGCTGGACCTCGTTCACCCACGGTCGCGTGGCGGGTGCGAAACGTAGTACGAACCGCGGCATTCCGGAGGATCTCGAAGAAATCGTCCGGAAAGAACCAGAGATTTCCGGACGAATGATGTAACGGCGGCCACACTGTGACGATAAAAGGGTGAGCGACCCGGCGGGGGGACCAAGTGGGAAGCTCCGGTGTTTCTTCGGGACCACCGCATGTTGTGGGGGCCTCGCAGGTGCTCACCCGGGGCGGGGTGAGCACCTGTACGAGGGTTCGGGGCGGTTCAGCCCTTGATGCCCACGTTCGCCATTCCTTCGACGAACCGCTTCTGGGCGAATACGAACAACACGATCATCGGCAGGGTCGCGAGCGCCGTACCCGCCATCAGGTAGGGCCATTCGATCTCGGCCGGGTTCTGCGAGAAGATCGCCAGCCCGAGCTGCAGCGGGCGCATCGAGTCCGACGTGGTGATCATCAGCGGCCAGAGGAACCCGTTCCACGCCGCCTCGATCTGGAACACCGCGATGGTGATCAGCGCCGGCTTGATCAGCGGGGTCATGATCCGCCAGAAGATGCCGAACTCGCCGAGGCCGTCCACCCGGGCCGCCTGCGCCAGCTCGTTCGGCACCGAGACGTAGAACTGCCGGGCGAGGAAGGTGAACAGTGGGGCCGCGCCGAGCGGGATGATCAGGCCCCACCACGAGTTCAGCCAGCCGATCCCGCCCTGGCCGAGGATGTTGTTGCCGCCGAACAGCGGGATCGACTTCACGATCAGGAACAGCGGCACCAGGATGATCTGGAACGGCACCAGCAGCAGCACGATGAAGTAGTTCAGCAGCATCTTCGACCCGCGCAGCGGCAGCTTCGCCAGCGCGTAACCGGCGGTCGTGCAGACCGCCAGCGTGAAGACCGTCTCACCGACCGCAATGATCAGGCTGTTGCGGAAGTACCGCAGGAACGGCGCGGTCTGCATCGCCTCGACGAAGTTCCGCCAGCGCAGTTCACCGGGCAGCCAGCCGAACTGGGCGATCTCCGCGTTGCTCTTGAACGCGGTCAGCACCATCCACACGAACGGCGTGATCATCAGGACCGCGCCGACGGACAGGACGAGGTACAGCAGCAGCCGGCCAGGCCGGAACGCCGGATCCTTCGACGACGGGCCGGCGACCGCCGGCAGGGTTGCGCTAGTCATTGACATCCGCCTTCTGGAGCAGGCGTCCGACCAGGATGAAGACCGCGATCACGACCATCATGATCACCGTCTCGGCGGACGCGTAGCCGAGTTTCAGGTCCTGGAACGCGTTCTGGTAGATGTCCATCACGAGCACCCGGGTCTCCGATCCCGGGCCGCCCTGGGTCATCACGTAGACCAGGTCGAACACCTGGAAGGTGCCGACGATCGAGGTGATCAGCACGAAGAACTGCACCGGGCCGATCGCCGGCCAGGTGACGTTCACGAACCGCTGCCAGCGGTTGGCGCCGTCCAGCTGGGCCGACTCCAGCAGGTCGCGGGAGACGCCCTGCAGCGCGGCCAGGTAGATGATCACCTTGGTCCCGAGGCCCTGCCAGATCCCGACCACCATCAGCGACGGCAGCGCGGTCGCCGGGTCGGCCAGCCAGCGGTTCGGCGCGAAGCCGAACAGGCTCAGGAACCCGTTCGCCAGCCCGGAACCCGGGTTGTAGATCCACAGCCAGATGGTCGCCACCGCCACCGTCGCGGTCACCGTCGGGATGTAGAACGCGGTCCGGAAGAAGCCGAGCCCCCGGATCTTCTGGTTCAGCCCGATCGCGATCGCGAGCGCGATCGCCATCGAGATCGGGATCACCACGATCGCGTACAGCACGGTGTGCCACAGCGACGCGTGGAAGTCGACGTCGCGGAACAGGTCGGTGTAGTTGCTGAACCCGACCCAGGCCCAGGTGTCACCGAAGCTGTAGTCGGTCAGGCTGAGCACCAGCACCGCGATCACCGGGATCACGATGAAGATGCCCGAGTGCAGCAGCGCGGGCGCGAGCAGGGCCCAGCCGGCCCGCACCTGACTCTTGACCAGCGTCCGGCTGTCCTTGCCCGGGGCCACCGTGCGCGGACTCTCGAGTGCGGGACGTTCCAGAGTTGTACTCATCGTGACTGCCCTGCCAGGTTGGCCAGCACCTTGGCGGGATCCTTCTGACCGAGGACCGCCTGGGTGAGCTGGATGTCGAAATTGCCGCGCATCTCCAGCCAGTTGGACGGCACCTCGTTCTCATTCACCGCGTAGACCAGGCCGTCGGCGACGAACTGGCTCAGCGGGTTCGACTTCGCCTGCGGCGAGTTGCTCGCGTCCTTGTAGGCCGGGATCTTCTTGTTCAGCTTGGCGATCGCGTCCAGGGTGGTCGGCTTGGTGAGCTCCTGGATGAACGCCCAGGCCGCGTCCTTGTGCCGGCTGCGGGACCCGATCGACGCCAGGTCGCCGCCGACGTACTCGATCTCCTTGCCGCTGTCGAAGCGGAAGAACTCGAGGTCGTCGCAGACCTTCTGGCCGACACCCTTCTCCGAGCAGTCGATGCCGCCGTTGACGATGCCCATCGCGGCCTCACCGCTGAACACCAGCGGCTGCTGGGCCGCGTTCTGCTGGCCGTACGGCTGGACGTTGTTGATCATCGACTTGATCCACAGCAGCGTGTCCAGGCCCTGCTGGTTGTTGAAGTTCGGCTCGCCGCCGACGTACAGCGGCGTCCCGGTGGAGGCCAGGAAGGTGGTGAACGACTGCCGGAAGCCGGTCGCGGACGCCAGGTCGAACCCGCTGCGGGTGATGTTGCCGTCGGCGTCGCGCTTGGTCAGCTTCTCTGCCGCCGTCTTGATCTCGGCGAGCGAGGTCGGCGGCTTGTCCGGGTCGAGCCCGGCCTCGCGGAAGGCGCTCTTGCGGAGCGCGACCGCACGGGCGTCGGCGACCAGCGGGTAGGCGTACAACTTGCCGTCGTACGTCGCCGCCGGGATCAGCGCGCCCAGGCTCTTCTCCTTGATCACGTCCGGCGTCACGCCGTAGTCACCCAGGTCGGCGAAGATCCGCTTCGACGCGAACGGCTGGACCCAGCCGACACCGGTGACCATCACGTCGTACGGGATACCGGCCGCGATCGAGGTCGAGAGCTTCTCGTTCAGGTTCTTGTACGTCGCGAAATCCGGTTCGACCTTCATCTTCGGATAGACCTTGTTGAAGTCCGCCACGACCTTGGCGAACTCCTCCCGTCCCGTCGTACTGGGCGGGAACGAGGGCAGGAGCACGCGCAGCGTCCCGGTCGCCTCCGCGGGCGGAACGCCGTCCGTGCTCTTGTCGATCACCCCACTGCCACAACTGCTGACCACCAAGCTGAGCGCGGCGGCCAGCAAGGTCAGTCCCACACCACGTCTCACAGGGGAACTCCTTCGCTGCCTGGTTCGGCCGGGATCCGCGATCGGACCACCCAAGTGCAGCGAAAGTATGGGAAAGGGCTTTCCTCGTCAATACCTCGGCGCTCGAATGATCACTATCGATCAGTTCCGGAACAATCCGACGCCTGGTGCCACCGCGATGGCCGCCCCGCAGGAGGTCCGGATGTTCAGGTCCGGCAGCAGGCTGAGGTGCTGCACCGGCCCCGGACCGGACTGCAGCTTGCGCAGCAGCAGCTCGCAGGCGGTCTGACCGAGCGCGAACTTCGGCGGACAGACAGCAGTCAACGGTACGACGGCCAGTGCGGCCGTCACGTCGTTGTACGCGATCACCGCGAGGTCCTCGGGGACCCGGAGACCGCGCTCCATCGCCCGCTCGACGAGCCGCGCGCCGTGCTCGTCGGAGTGCACCAGCACGGCCCGGCTGCCGAACGACTCGACCTCCGCCAGGAACGCGTCCAGCTGGGCCAGCGCGGCCGGGTCCTCCCCGTGCTCCGGCAGGTCGACCGGCGACAGGAAGAGGTCGACCTCGAGCGTGGACGCGGCCGCCTCGATCCCGCGGCGCAGCCAGTGCGCCGTCACCGTCGCCTGCAGGTTGATCGCGATCCGCCGGTGACCGAGCCGGACGAAGTGCCGGAGCGCGAGCATCGCGCCGTACGCGTGGTCGGTGCGCACGTGGTCGTACTCGCGGGCGACCTGCGGGAACCCGAAAGCCCGCTCCATCAGCACCACCGGTACGTCGATGTCGTCCAACCGCGACCCGAGCCGGTCGGCGTCGCCGTCGCCGAGCGCGGTGCTGATCAGCAGCCCGGCCACGCCGATGCCGAGCACCCGCTCGATCCGCTCCTGCTCCTTGGCCGCGTCGTACCCGGAGACGCCGAGCACGAGGCGGGCGCCGTACCGGTCGGCCATCGCCTCGGCGCCGCGGATCACGTCGGAGTAGTACGTCGCCGCGCTCGGTACGACGATGCCGATGGTCAGCTGGCTGTCGTGCGCACCGTTGCGGTCCTCGGCGATGGTGCCGATCGCGCCGCCGTGCACCCGGCGGAGCAGACCGGCCGCGTCCAGCTCGGCGAGGTCGCGGCGTACTGTGATCGCGGAGACGCCGAGCTCGGTGACCAGTTCGGTCACCCGGAGCCGGCCGTGCCGCCGCAGGCTCCGCAGGATCAGCTCGTGGCGCTCCGGTGCAAGCATGCAATCCCCTGTGGTTTGTGATTGATCGTGATCATACGATCAACCCAGCCCGCACGGAACGAGGAGGCAAAGCAGTGGCTGTACCCCATCGTGATGGAGGTGCCGGCCGGACCAACGCCGTCCTGTCGAAGCTGTCGGTCGTCGGCGACCTGCTCATGCTGCAGTTGGTCTTCCTCGTCCTCAGCGTCGGCATCGTCACGCTGTTCCCGGCCGCGTTCGCGATGCAGCGGGTGCTGGCCGACGCCATCAGCCAGGACCGGCCGTCGCTGCTGCGGCGGTTCTTCCAGCAGTTCACCTGGGCCTTCCGGCGGTTCTGGCTGACCGGCCTGGGGCTGTACTTCGGCGGCGTCGCCCTCGCCTTCGGGCTGGCGTTCTGGGCGAGCAGCGGCGGGGTGGCGCGGATCCTCGCGCTGGCCGTGCTGATCCCGCTGACCGGGATGATCGTCGGTCTGTACCTGAGTGCGCTGGCCGTCCTCCCGGACGCCGGTGACGAGACGACCACGAAGAGTCTGTTCCGGGCGGCGAACCTGTTCCTGCTGCGGCGCTCGCTCCCGGTCGCCGGCGGCGTGATCGGCCTGTTCACCTGGTTCGCGCTGCTCTCCCGGCTGCCGACCCTCTTCGTGGTCGGATCCGGGCTGGTCCCGGCGCTGATCGCGTACTGGCTGTCGAAGCCCGCCGGAAAAACTCCGGGAAACGTGTCAATCTGAGCCGGCCTGGTCCGACGTAGGGGTGTAAGGCCCCCATCGGACCAAGGAGAGAACCGGAATGTACGCGACGACCGACACCCTGGCGACGACGCCGGCCACGCAGGGCGGCCGCTCGCGCTGGCTGGCCCTCTACACACTGTGCGCGGGCATGTTGATGATCGTGCTCGACGTCACCGTGGTGAACGTGGCCCTGCCGGCCATCCAGGACGACCTCGGCTTCACCAGCTCGTCGCTGGCCTGGGTCGTCAACGGCTACATGATCGCGTTCGGGGGTCTGCTCCTGCTGGCCGGCCGGCTCGGCGACCTGCTCGGACGGCGGAACGTCTTTGTCGGCGGGCTGACCGTCTTCACCATCGCCTCGGTGTTCTGCGGTCTGGCGCAGACGCAGGAGGTGCTCGTCATCGCCCGGTTCGTCCAGGGTGCCGGCGGGGCGCTGACCGCCGCGGTGATCCTGGGCATGATCGTGACGCTGTTCCCCGAGCCGCGTGAGCAGGCGAAGGCAATCGGCGTGTACGCCTTCGTGGCGTCCGCGGGTGGGTCGATCGGGCTGCTCGCCGGCGGGGTGCTGACCCAGGCGATCAACTGGCACTGGATCTTTTTCGTCAACCTGCCGATCGGCGCGCTGACCGCCGTACTGGCGATCCGGCTGATCGAGAAGGACAAGGGCCTCGGACTGGGCCGCGGCACCGACGTGCCGGGGGCCGTGCTGATCACCGCGGCGCTGATGGTCGGCGTGTTCACCATCGTCAAGCCGGCCGCGGAAGAGGGCTGGACCGCGCCGCGGACGCTCGTCCTGGCCCTGATGACGCTGATCCTGCTGGCCGGCTTCATCGTTCGTGAGGCGACAGCGGCCAACCCGCTGGTGCCACTGCGGATCTTCCGCTCCCGCAACCTGACCGGCGCCAACCTGATCCAGGCGCTGTCCGCCTCGGGGATGTTCGGCATCTTCTTCCTCGGCTCGCTGTACCTGCAGCGGGTGCTCGGGTACGACGCTCTGGAGATCGGACTGGCGTTCCTGCCGACCACTGTGATCATGGGTCTGCTGTCGGTGCGGTACTCCGAGAAGCTGGTGATGCGGTTCGGTCCGCGCCGCCCGCTGATCGCCGGACTGGTACTGATCGTGGCCGGCCTGGCCCTCTTCACCCAGGCGCCGGTCGGCGGCACCTACGTCGTCCACGTGCTGCCCGTCCTGGTCCTGCTGGGCCTGGGTGCCGGCGTCTGCTTCCCGGCGCTGATGGGCCTGTCGATGGCCGACGTGAAGCCCGAGGACGCCGGCTTGGCTTCCGGCCTCGTCGGCACCACCGCCCAGGTCGGCGCCGCGCTGGGCCTGGCCGTGCTGGCCACCCTGTCGGCCACCCGCACCGCCGGCCTGGACGCCGCCGGCAAGGCTCCGCTGGAAGCCCTGACCTCCGGCTACCACCTCTCCTTCGCCGTCGCCGCGGTCATCGTGGCCGCCGCAGTGGTCATCGCCTGCACCCTGATGCGCCCGGCCAAGCAGCCGGTGGAGGTTGCGGACGACTCGGAGGACCTGGCGCTCGAGGCCGCCTGACGCCCAGGTACGGCGAGCTCCCCGCACGGGTTGCGGGGAGCTCGTCTATTTACGGTGCCGTGCGAGCGGCTCGGCGTACCACTGCCACCAGGCCAGGCCGCGACGCCTCGCCCCGATCGTCAGCAGCAGCGCCGCCAGCACGACGAGTGCCAACCCGGCGCCGATCAGTCCCTGACCCAACCGCGGTGCGTCCTTGTCGTCGAGCCACTCCTGCGCGTCCTTCAGCGCCAGCACGGTCGACGGATCGGACTGGCGGTACACGAGGTGCAGCGGCATCGCGTACCGTGTGCCCGGCGCCGGCTGCTGAATCCCTTCGGGCATCCCCTGCCGGTCGTCCACGATGTCGTGCAGCGTGGTCCGGATCCGGTCCGCGCCGGCCGCGGTGAGGTCGACCCGGACCTCGTTGATCGCCGGACGCCCGGCGCCACCGGTCACCTCGACCTGCACCGCGTCGGCCACCGTCTCGATCCCGGTGTCGAGCAGCTCGCGACTCAGGTCCTGCCGGGACTGGGCGTCGGCCAGCACCAGGACGCCGAGCAGCACCAGCACCAGGGCGGGCACGCCGATCCAGGTCGGCCGCGCGGTGCGCGGCGTGGGCTCGCCGAACTGCCGCATGTGTTCCTCCCCAGGCCGTGGCGTGATCATTGCACGGAACTTGTCCACAGGGAGGGGTATCGGGTTTCGGCGTGGGGGGTGGGATGCGCGAGGATATGGGCCACGCGGGTGCGGGTCGCCCGGGGATCGTTGTCGGTAGAGGGGAATCGGACGTGGTGGTGCAGTCGGTCGAGCAGCGGATCGCGAGTGAACTGGAGGTCGGCGAGAACCAGGTGCGGGCAGCGGTGGCGCTGCTCGACGAGGGATCGACGGTCCCGTTCATCGCGCGGTACCGCAAAGAGGTCACCGGGATGCTCGACGACGCGCAGCTGCGCACGATCGAGGAACGCCTGCGGTACCTGCGTGAGCTGGAGGAACGCCGGCAGACGGTGCTCGAGTCGATCGAGAGCCAGGGCAAGCTGGACGACGCGCTGAAGGCCGCAATCCTTGCCGCCGACACCAAGTCGCGGCTCGAGGACATCTACCTGCCGTTCAAACCCAAGCGGCGGACCAAGGCGATGATCGCGCGCGAGGCCGGGCTGGAGCCGCTCGCCGACGGACTGCTCGCCGACCCCGAGGTGGAGCCGTTCGCGGCCGCCGCGGTCTTCGTCAACCCCGAGCTCGGCGTGGCCGACCCGCAGGCCGCGCTGGACGGTGCGCGCGCGATCCTGGTCGAGCGGTTCGCCGAGGACGCCGACCTGATCGGCGAGCTGCGCGAGCGGCTGTGGACGCAGGGCCGGCTGGCATCGGCCGTCCGCGAGGGCAAGGAGACCGAAGGCGCGAAGTTCTCGGACTACTTCGACTTCGACGAGCCGTTCACCAAGATGCCGTCGCACCGGATCCTGGCGATGTTCCGCGGGGAGAAGGAGGACGTGCTGACGCTCACCGTCGAGCCGCTCCCGGCCGGCGTCGAGGCGGACGGCCCCACGGAGTACGAGACCAGCATCGCCCGCCGCAACGGCATCGAGAACCAGGGCCGCCCGGCGGACAAGTGGCTGGTCGAGACCGTCCGCTGGGCCTGGCGGACGAAGATCCTGGTCCACCTCGGCATCGACCTGCGGATGCGGCTGCGGCAGATCGCCGAGGACGAGGCGATCCGGGTGTTCGCGGCCAATCTGCGCGACCTGCTGCTGGCCGCCCCGGCCGGCACCCGGGCGACGATGGGCCTCGATCCGGGCTTCCGGACGGGCGTCAAGGTCGCGGTCGTGGACGCGACCGGCAAGGTGGTCGCCACCGGCGTGATCTACCCGCACGTCCCGCAGAACCAGTGGGACAGGTCGATCGCCACCCTGGCCGCGCTGGCGGCCGCGCACAACGTCGAGCTGATTGCCATCGGCAACGGTACGGCGTCGCGTGAGACCGACAAGCTGGCCGCGGAACTGATCGCGAAGCACCCCGAGCTCAAGCTGACCAAGGCGGTCGTCTCCGAGGCGGGCGCGTCGGTGTACTCGGCGTCCGCGTTCGCCTCGCAGGAACTGCCGGGAATGGACGTCTCGCTGCGCGGCGCGGTCTCGATCGCCCGCCGGCTGCAGGACCCGCTGGCCGAGCTGGTGAAGATCGACCCGAAGTCGATCGGCGTCGGCCAGTACCAGCACGACCTCCCGGAGAACTCGCTGTCCCGCTCCCTCGACGCGGTCGTCGAGGACTGTGTGAACGCGGTCGGTGTGGACCTGAACACGGCGTCCGCCCCGCTGCTCACCCGGGTCTCCGGCATCACCCCCGGCCTGGCCGACAACATCGTGCAGCACCGCGACGTCAACGGGCCGTTCAAGTGCCGGTCGGCGCTGAAGGAGGTGGCGCGGCTCGGGCCGAAGGCGTTCGAGCAGGCGGCCGGCTTCCTCCGGATCCCCGACGGCGACGACCCGCTGGACGCGTCCAGCGTGCACCCGGAGGCCTACCCGGTGGTCCGCCGGATCCTCGACGCGACCGGCCGGGACGTGAAGTCGCTGATCGGCTCGGCCGACCTGAAGAAGCTGAAGGCTGCGGACTTCGTCGACGACATGTTCGGCCTGCCGACGGTCACCGACATCCTCGCCGAGCTGGAGAAGCCGGGCCGGGACCCGCGGCCGGCGTTCAAGACCGCGGTGTTCGCCGACGGGGTGGACAAGATCGCCGACCTCAGGCCGGGGATGCGGCTCGAGGGCCAGGTCACCAACGTGGCCGCGTTCGGCGCGTTCATCGACATCGGCGTCCACCAGGACGGGCTCGCCCACGTGTCGGCGCTGTCGAAGACCTTCGTCAAGGACCCGCGCGAGGTGGTCAAGCCCGGCGACATCGTCAAGGTGAAGGTGCTCGAGGTCGACATCCCGCGGAACCGGATCTCGCTGACCCTGCGCCTGGACGACGAGCCCGGGAGCGCGGGCGGTCGTCCGGGTGACCGCGGCGCCCGTACGGCGGGCAACCAGGGCGGTCGTGGATCGGGTGGCCAGGGGCGCGGTCCCGGCGGTGGTCAGGGCCGGGGCCCGGACGGCGGCGGCCAGGGGCGTGGACCTGCCGGCGGTCAGGGCGGTCCAGGTGGGCGTGGCGGCCGAGGGCCGGGCGGCCAGGGCGGACGGGACGGCGGCCGTGGTGGCCGGGGCGGCACGCAGACCGAGACGCCGATGGACGAGACCTCGCTCGCCGATGCCTTCCGGAAGGCGGGCTTCACCGTCCGCTGAGGCGCGTCCGGCGCACCGGCGGGAGATGGGGTGGCGGTCGGCTGCGACGTACCAGCTGAAACCTGGTCCAGGAGAGCTGATGCGGGGCTAGATCGTCACCCAGAACACCACCGTGGACGGCGTCGTCGAGGCCGGCGAGTGGTTCGACCCTGGCGGCGGTTCCGACCTGCTGGTCCCTGCCGACGGCCAGACACCTGGTCCTTCGACTCGGGCATCAGCCCGCCTGAGCTACCGCCGATCGTGATCCAGATCGTCCAGTTTGCGTTGCAGGAGCCGGCGTTCGGGTTCGTTGGCGCAGAGTTCCAGGGCGCGCCGCAGCTCGGCAGCCGCCGCAGCGGTGCGGCCGAGCCGGATCAGGATCTCGGCGCGGGTGCCGGGCAGCAGGTGTGAGTCTGCCAGCGCGCCGGCGGCGATCAGTTCGTCGACGATCGCCAGGCCCGCGGCGGCGGCGCCGGTCATCGTCACCGCGACCGACCGGTTGAGGTCGACGACCGGGGACGGCGCGAGCCGGCCGAGCGCCTCGTAGAGCGCCACGATGCGCGGCCAGTCGGTGCTGTCCACGTTCGGCGCGACCGCATGGCACTCGGCGATCGCCGCCTGCAGCCCGTAGGTCCCGAGCCCGCGGCCGAAACGCTCGGCCCGGGCGAGCGCCGCCCGGCCGCGGCGGATCGCGTCCCGGTCCCAGCGGCGCCGGTTCTGGTGCTCGAGCAGGACGACGTCGCCGTTCTCGTCGACCCGCGCCGGGAACCGCGCGGCGGTCAGCTCGAGCAGGGCCAGCAGATTTTGCACCTCCGGCTCGTCGGGCACCAGCCGGGCGAGGATCCGCGCGAGCCTGATCGCCCCACCGGCCAGGTCGGTACGGATCCGCTCGGGCCCGGTGCTCGCGGACGAGCCCTCACTGAAGATGACGTACACAGAGTTCAGGACGGCGGGCAGCCGGGCATGCCGGTCCTGCGGGGACGGCATCTCGAACCGGACGCCGGCCGCCGCCAGGTCTTCTTGGCCCGGGTGATCCGGGCTTGTACGGTCGCGGTCGGGACCAGGAACGCGCGGGCGATCTCGTCACTGGTCAGACCGCCGAGCGCCCGTAGCGTGAGCGGGATACCGGCCTCGCGCGACAGCACCGGGTGGCAGGTCATGAAGAACCGGGCCAGTACGTCGTCGTCGATCCGGTCGGGATCCCACAACAGGTCCCCGGTGTCCGGCCGGGCGCCGTGGAGGCCTCCGGTGTTCATGTCTCCCTCCTTCAGGTCGCGGGACAGCTCGGTGTACCGCTCGCGCAGTGCGGACTTGCGGCGGAAGGTGTCGATGGCGCAACCCCTCATCCTCAACGCGCTCGCCGTTGTCGCGGGGGGCTCTGACGCTGGTCGCCGTACCGGGTCATCCGGCGAGCTTCACGAAGACGCCGCGTCGTACTTGGCGCGCGCGGCGGCGATCTCGGACTGGTGGGTTTCGGTCCAGGTCACCAGGGACTGGATCGTGGCGTGCAGAGTGACGCCGAGCGGGGTGAGCTCGTAGTCGACCCGCGGCGGCACGACCGGATGGACCGTCCGGCTGACCAGGCCGTCCCGCTCGAGCTGGCGCAAGGTGACAGTCAGCATCCGCTGGCTGATCCCGTCGATCGTCTTCTTCAGCTCGGTGAACCGCATGCACCGGGTGTCCAGCAGCGCGATCACCAGCAGGGACCACTTGTCGCCGATCCGGTCCAGGATCTGCCGGACGTCACAGTCCTCCCGGGTGTCCCACTGGAACGCGTCCACGGTGCAGCAGGAGTCACTCGGTTCCTTTGAAGTGCCTTCTTCCACAGCTCCTCATAGTTCCCGATGATGGGGTCAGTTACAAGAGGTAACCATGAATCGAAGGAGTCTTCCGTGACGTCAACCGTCACCCAGGAGCGGCTGACCGGCCGCGCCTGGGCCGTTCTCTTCGTCCTCTGCGGCGCGATCTTCCTCGAGGGCATCGACATCTCGATGATGGGCGTCGCGCTGCCCTCCATCCGGGCAGAGCTCGGCCTGACCACCGGTGAACTGCAGTGGATCGTCAGCGGCTACGCCCTCAGCTACGGCGGGTTCGTGCTGCTCGGCGGCCGGGCCGCGGACCTGCTCGGCCGCCGGCGGATGTTCGTCACCTGGCTGGTCGTGTTCCTGCTCTTCAGCGGTCTCGGCGGCTTCGCGACCGAGGGCTGGGTGCTGATCCTGGCCCGGTTCGTCACCGGCATCGCCGCGGCCTTCATGACCCCGGCCGGCCTGTCCATCATCACCACCACCTACCCCGAGGGCCCGCAGCGCACCAAGGCCCTGCTCGTGTACGCCGGTACGGCGGCCGGCGGCTTCTCGCTGGGCATGGTCACCGGCGGACTGCTCACCGCGATCGACTGGCGCTGGGTGTTCTTCGCGCCGGTGATCGTGTCGGCGGCCATCCTCGCCGCGGCGATCGCGCTCATCCCCCGGGACACCCCGAGCGCCGTCCGTGGTCAGGGGTTCGACCTCACCGGCGCGCTCACGCTCACCGGCGCCATGCTGCTGCTCGTGGCCACCGTGGTCCGGGCGCCGGACGTGTCCTCGACGCAGACCCTGGCGACCGGGGCCGGAGGACTGGTCCTGCTGACCGCCTTCGTGCTGATCGAGCAGCGGGCCGCGTCGCCGTTGATCCGGCTGGGACTCCTCCGGAACGTGGCCCTGGTCCGGGCCAACGTGGGCGCGATCCTGCTGGTCGGGTCGTTCGTCGGCTTCCAGTTCGTCGCGGTGCTGTACCTCCAGGAGTTGCGGCACTGGTCGGAGTGGAAGACCGGGCTGGCGATGATGGTCATCGGCATCGACTCGGTGCTGGCGCCGACCCTGACGCCCTGGCTGGTGCAGCGCTTCGGCAACGGGCGGGTGGTGTTCGGCGGCTTCGTCCTCGCCGTGCTCGCCTACGCGGCGTTCCTGCCGTTGGGTACGACGTTCGCGGCGATGCTGCCGGCGTTCCTGCTCCTGGGGCTGGCGTTCGCACTGGCGTACGGGCCGTTGACGATCGCCGCCACCGAGCGAGTCGCCGAGGACGAGCAGGGGCTGGCGAGCGGCGTACTGACGACGTCGTTCCAGTTCGGTTCCGCGCTCGGACTGGCCGTCGTCGCCGCGGTCCTGAGCGCGGCGGACGAGTTGACGGTCGAGGGCTTCCGCAACGGCCTCGCGGTACCGCTGACGGCCGCCGTCCTCGGGGTCCTGGTGGCCATCGGCGGCCTGCGGGTGCCCGTGGGTAAGCAGGTGAGTGCGAACGGTTAGCAGGACGTCATATATTTCGGTACCGGTCGAAAAATACCGGACACCGAATCGTTATTGGCAAATTCCTGCAAGTATTCTTGACAGGACATTTCGACCGGTCCTGGCCGGTCCGCCGCTCCTGCTCTGACCAGCGGATTCGTAGGGTTTCCCTACTCTGCGTCAAGGCTCTGTAAAGGTCCCTTCGGAAGTGTTCCGAAGGGACCTGTGGTTGTTGTGTTCTTTTCTCAGCGCCGGACAAAGCCGTCCGGTGCACCGATCGAGACCGCCGAAGGACCGCTGATGACCGAGACGCTCGAAACCCCCGCCTCGCACCGCCGCGTGCGGGTCTGGTTCGGCGCTCACCCGATCGCGGACCACACCGCCACCGCCGAGCAGGCGGCGCAGTATGAGGAAGCCATGCGGCGCCGGTTCGCCTCCCTCCGGGTGACGAGCGAGCCGGTGCTGGTGGACAGCCGCGGGAACAGCATGGCGGAGCCGGGACGATGACGACCCGGCCGACCGTTCTCGGGTACGTCCGGGCCGACGCGCTGAGCTGCGCGGAGGAGTTGGCCGCGGCGACGGATTCACTCGTCGCCTTCGCCACGGCCGAGGGGTTCACCCTCGGCACCGTGTACACCGAGCGCGACGCGGCCGAGTCCGCGGCCTTCCGCGCACTGCTCGAGGAGGTGAAGCGGACCGAGGTCCGCGCCGTCGTCGTACCGACGATGAACCATCTCGGTCCGGTCGGCACCCCGGCGGCGGTGCGACAGCGCCTCGAGTTCCACCAGGCCCAGGTCTGGACGGTCGACACGAGATAACTCCACACAGGCAAGCGGAGCTGACGTCTTGACCCCTGCATCGGCGTCGGTTCCGCTCTCCACCTCCACAGCTGCACCGGGAATGCCCGGGCGGTAGTGGACTACCAAGGCCCCACCGGCTGCTACCGGTGGGGCCTTGCCGTTGTGGGCGCGGACCGCCAGGCCATCACAACCAGCACGATGCGCGGCCCCGGACGCTCACGCGCCGACGGCGGCCGCGATTGTGATGGCCTGGCGGTCCGCCTCAGGCGACGAGCTTGTAGCCGGCGCATGCGCCTTGAGGTAGAGCTCCCAGGTCATCCCGTAGTAGCCGGCCGGGCCGTCGTCCTTGCCCCGGTTGGCGAGCCCGTTGCGCTTGCGCCGGTACTCCGCGACCTGGTGCGCCGCGCCCCGGGACAGGTCCTTGTCGCCGACCGCGATCGCGTGCACGTGGTACGGCCAGTTGCCCTGGGCCGGCGTCCGCAGCCAGGCCGCGAACCCGACCTGCCGCATCGCCTTCACCACCGCGCGGCGCTGCGCCGGACTCTTCGTCGCGACGTCGATGTCGACCGCGCCGCCGCCGTCGTGGGTGCCCGCCGACGCGGCCACGCCGCCGGTGTTGTAGGACCCCTGCAGGATCGCGAACTTCGACCGGTACAGCTTCTCCGCGGCCTCGATCATCGCCACGGTCCGCTGGTTCAGCTGCTTGCCCCGCCAGACGATCCTTGCCTCAGGCATCTTCTTCCCCGAGGGCCGCGGTGACGATCCGGTCCGCGTCCTCCGCGGCACCGAGCGCCTCCAGCTCGTCGTCGGTCAACTCGTCGTCGAACAACCATCAGATGTCCTTCCCCCTGATGTCCGCGGCCCTCCCCGGCGCGCGGAACCGCCGACCAGCGTAGGTCCACCCGGGGTCGCGATCGGCGGTCCGGCGGGGCGTGCAGGTTCGAGGAACGTGAAGAATCCACCGATTCCGCGTGGCGGTAGGTATGGTCCGGCCGCGCGTGGGGTACCAGTAGGTGGTCCCGCGGTTCGGTCAGTGCCATTCGGGCATGGGTGGTGTTCACCGAGCCGCGAGTTCTCCCACTGAGGGGCGGGAGAACGACCGGCCCGGCGGGCGTATCCCAGGGTGCGCCCGCCGAGTTCGGACCCCTCCCGGCTACGCACCGTCAGAGCGCCGACGCGACGAACAGGTACCGGTTGAGGCTGAAGAAGTAGCTGCTCCCGAGGCTCCGCAGATCGTCGGCCCACGCCCGCGCGTCCTCCTCGGTGACTCCGCGGCGGCCGGGAACGAACGCGCTGATGATGTCGATCAGGCCGGCGCTGAGCATGTGCTCGTCGTACCCGGCGTTCAGCATCGGCACCACCTGCAGGTGGGTGAGCGTGAAACCGGACTTGTCCAGTACGTCGGCCAGCGTGCGGGGCAGATGTGGATCGGCCAGGTGCTCCTCGAACGCCGACAGTACGCGGAGCATCCGCTCGTCGTCACTCGACCGCCAGACCACCGAGTCCCAGTCGGTGTCCAGCAGGACGACCCGGCCGGCCGGCCGGAGCACCCGTCGTACCTCCGCCAGCGCGCCGGCGACGTCATCGACGTACTCGAAGACCTGAGTGGAGACGACCACGTCGAAACTCTCGGCCGGATGCGGGATGCTCGTGGCCGACCCGAACTCGAGCTCGATCCCCGGCCCGCCCGGTACGTCGGTCCGGGTGCTCGCGATCGCCAGCATGCTCTCGCTCACGTCGATTCCGCAGATCCGCCCGCCCGGCCCCACCTCGGGTGCCATCTCGGCCGCCAGCAACCCGGGCCCGACCCCCACGTCCAGCACCCGGTCTCCCGGCCGCAACGCCAGTGCCGCCCGCACGATCCGCCGCTGCTCCACCACGTCCGGCGCGGTGTACACCGCCTCCACCTGTCGCGAAACGCCCGTGTCAAACCGCAAAGCATCTCCGCCCATGCCCACATCATGGTCCGCTGTCCGCCTCCCGGACACCCCTGATCGCGGGGCAGACCGATCTGCCCCGGGCTACCTTGGCCAGATGATCGAGGTGCCTGAAGGGTTCTTGGGGATGCCGCGGTGGTGGCGGGAAGGTGGTGAGTGGTTGGCGGGGTTGCCTCGGGCGGTGGAGCGGCAATGTGGAGTGTGGGGGCTGACGGTGAGTGGGCCGGTGGCCTACGGGTCGAACGCGATCGTGGTGCCGGTCGGGGAGCGGGTGTTGCGGATGTCGCCGCCGGGGGCTGAGGTCGAGGAGCAGGTACAGGCGCTGCGCTTCTGGGCCGGGCGAGGCGTGGTCCTGTTGTACGACGCCGACGTCGACGCCGGCGCGATGCTGCTGGAGCGGTTGTCCACACAGTTGAGGTCCAGGCCGGTCGACGAGGCGGTCGACGTACTCGGGCGACTGATGCGGCGACTGGCCGTGCCGCCGCCGGCGGATGCGCTGTCGACCGCAGCGATCGTGACGAAGCGGGCAGCGGAGCTGGAGCGCGAGTGGGAGCGACTCCATCGGCCGTTCGACGTCGGCGTTCTCCGCGAGGCACTGGCGGTTGCGCCGGTGTTGACCGTGCCGACGGCGGACCTGGCCGTCAACGGCGACCTGCACTCCGACCAGGTGCTCGCGGGGACGCGCGAGGACTGGCTGACGGTCGACCCGGTGCTGCTGCGCGGTGACATCGAGTACGACCTCGCCCGGGTGCTGTGGACCCGCCTCGACGAGATGACGGACATCGTCCAGCACTTCGACATCGCCGTCCGCGAGGCCGGCCTCGACCGGGACCGCGCCCGCGACTGGGTCCTCTACCGCAGCGTCGACTACTGGCTCTGGGGCCTCTCCGCCGGCCTCACCGAAGACCCCGTCCGCTGCGCCCGCCTGACCTCGGCGATCTGACCTCGGTCCTCAGTGGGCCGGGGCGAAGTCGTGGAAACCGACGAGGCGGTGGATGCGGCCGTTGTCAAGGTGGACGATGTCGGTGCCGCCGGCGACCGGGTCCTGGCCCTCGGCCTTGAGGTGCCAGGTCCAGCGAAGGTAGGTGTGGTGCTCGTCGATCTCGCCGATGCGGTGGAACGACAGGCCGGGGAACATCTGCTGGGCGGCGCCGACGAGCTTGTTCAGGTCGTCGTGACCGGTGGCCTCGAAGCTCGGGTCGACGAACGTCGCGTCCGTCGTCCAGGTGTCCGCGATCAGCGCGGCCCGGCGGTCGGGGTCGGCCTCGTTCCAGAGCGCGAAGTACTGGTCGGCGAGCGTGTTGGCGTTCATGGTTTCCTCCTCGGAAGTTCGGATGACCAGAACCCTGCCGCCGGGCGCCGCGTCCGGTCGATGACGCCGGGGGTAATGGCGGGGACCACACCAGCCGCTACGGTCGGACCATGGCAGCGACGATCGAGGAGACGTTCCAGCGCCCGGTGGGTGAGCTGTTGCGCGGTTGGCGGGAGCGCCGCCGGCTGAGTCAGCTCGAACTGGCGAACCGGGTCGAGGTGTCCACCCGGCACGTGAGTTTCGTGGAGACCGGCCGGTCGAAGCCGAGCCGGGAGATGGTGCTCCGGCTGGCCGAGCACCTCGACGTACCCCTGCGGGACCGGAACCAGTTGCTGCTGGCCGGCGGGTACGCGCCGGTCTACAGCGAGGCGTCGCTGCACTCGCCGTCCATGCTGGCGATCCGGACGACGCTGCGCCGCCTGCTCGAGGCGCACGAGCCGTACCCGGCGCTGGTGGTCGACCGCTGGTGGAACATCGTCGAGTCGAACGCCGGCATCCAGCTGTTCACCACCGGGGTCGACGAGCAGTTGCTCAAGGCACCGGTCAACGCGCTCCGGCTGACCCTCCACCCGGACGGGCTGGCGAGCCGGATCACCAATATCGCGGAGGTCCGCGCGGCCGCGCTCGCGAGCCTGCAACGCCAGGTCGCCGGTACGGCGGATCCCGAACTGCAGGACCTGTACGACGAGCTCCGCGAGTACGCCGCCGGCGACAAGCCGGTCCATCCCGGCCCGACCGAGGTCGTCGTACCGCTGAATCTGCGGTACGAAGGACGCGAACTGCCGCTGCTGACCACGATCGCGACGTTCGGCACGCCGCTCGACGTCACCGTCTCCGAGCTGATGATCGAATCCTTCTACCCGGCCGACGAGGCGACCGCGGCGTTCCTTCGAGGGCTCCGATGACCGAGCCTCCGCCGATCGAGCAGGCCGACACGATCACGCTGCACCTCGGCTTCCTGGACCACTACCGCGCTGTGATCGAGGCCAAGCTGACCGGGCTCTCCGAAGAGGAGCTGACGTCCAGCCGGTTGCCGTCGGGCTGGACGCCGCTGGAGTTGCTGAAACACCTGGTGTTCATGGAGCGGCGCTGGCTGCGCTGGGGGTTCGCCGCGGAGCAGGTGGACGAACCTTGGGGCGACTCAGGTGGCGACCCGGACGGCCGCTGGTCGGTCGGGCCTGGCGAGACGTTCGCCGAGCTGATCGCCCGGTTGCACGAAGGTGGCGAAACCACCCGGCGTCTGGTGACGGGGGTGGATCCCGCGACCCGCGCTGCGACCGGGGGCCGGTTCAGCCGGGAACCGCCGACGGTGAACTGGATCCTGTTCCACGTGTTGCAGGAGTACGCGCGGCACGCCGGGCATCTGGACGTCGTCCGCGAGCTGACGGATGGAGTCACCGGCGAGTAGGTGACTCGCACACCTACTCGCCGGCGATTCCCAGAGTCCCTACCGGCTTGAGGAGGGGTGACCGGTCGGGAAGCTGGTCGGGAGGCTCGGCTTCGTGGTGGGGATGGACGGCTTGGCCGTCGGAACGGGCGGCTGCTCGCCCGGATCGACGGTGACCTCGGCACTGGCCGAGGCCGTGGCCGTGGCCGTCACCGCCGGCCTCGGTGCGGACGGCGAGCCGCTCGGGACCGGCAGCGACGGCTTGCCCGGGAGCGTCGGGTTCGGCGCGGACGGCTTCTCGGTCGGTACGCCGTGTACGCAGTCCGCAAGAGTCGGAGTCGCGACCGGCAGCGACGGCTTGGACGACGGGAGCGAAGGCTTCTCACTCGGGACCGGCACCGACGGCTTGGCGGTCGGCAGCGACGGCTTGGACGGCAGGGCGGGCTTGCCGCTCGGCACGGACGGCGTGCCCGGCAGCGTGGGCTTGCCGGTCGGGACACCGGGCTTCGACGGCAGGGACGGCGTATCGCTCGGCAACGACGGCTTGCTCGTCGGGATGGACGGCGTACCAGGCAACGAAGGCGTCGGCAGCGTCGGCTTGGACGGCGGCGTGGGCTTCGCCGGCACGGTCGGCAGCGACGGCTGCTGGTTCGGATCGATCGTCTTGTGCACCGACGCGGTGACCTTCGGCAACGTCGGCTTGCTGGGAAGGCAGCTCGGGTCGACCGACGGCGACGGCGTGTCCGTCGGCACCACCGACGGGACCGGCGGCTTGCCGTCGCCGGCCAGCAGGCTCCTGGCGGCGGACGGACCGCCGACCGCGGCGGACACCGTCGCAACGGTTCCGGCCAACGCGGTAACGCCCGCCGCGGCCAGTCCACGGCGGAGCCAGGTCAGCCGCTTGCCGCGCCGCATCAGGTCGGCGGCGTTCGGCTGCCAGGGCTCCAGGTCGTACTCGAGAGCGCTGCGTACCCGCTGCTCGTCACTCATCAGTGTCCTCCAACTCCGGAATCGATCAGGTCGGGTGCCAGCCGCAGCTTGGCCAGCGCGCGGGCGGCCGTGCTCTTCACGGTCCCGGGCGCCATCGCCAGCAGCTCGGCGGCCTCGGCCTCGGAGAGATCCTGCGAGTAGCGCAGCGCGACCACGGCTCTCTCCCGCACGGTCAGACCGGAGAGCGCCGAGAGCACGGCTTCCCTGGTCTGGACCTCGCCGGCGAAGTCCGCCACCGCTCGCTGGTCCCAGTCGTTGATCACCGGGTCGCTGGGAACCTCGTTGTTCCAGCGCCGGCGTGTCTGGGAGAGGAACCGGTTGACCAGGACCCGGCGTACGTAGCGCAGCGGGTCACCGTCCAGCCGGTGCCATTTCGGATAGGACCGCATCAACGCCTGCTGCACCAGGTCCTCGGCCGTGTGCCGATCGCCGCACAGCATCTCCGCGAAGCGGAGCAAGGGGGTCGACTGGGCCAACACGAAGCGCTCGAAGTCGGCGTCCGCGGTCCGGGTCATCGAATCTCCTCTGCCTGTGTCACACCGTTCCAAACCCGCTGGGTGACCGATCCGGTTCTGTCCGTACGCCATCTCCTTCCAAGAAATTTATTCACGGGCTATACAGAAGTCCGGTTGGTTTGTCACATTGGGTGAACCACGCAGCACACCTTCACCGCCCCGGAGGTCACCGCCCATGCGTATCACCCGCCGCGCGCAACTGACCGCCTGTCTGGCCGCGACGCTCGCGATCTTCACCACGACCTTGCAGAGCACCGCCGCACCGACCGACCCAGTCCCGGTCGCGGCCCACCCCGTCGCCGGCTCGAGCAACGTCAAGGTCGAGGGCAGCCGGATCATCCTCGGCAACGCCCCGGCCGCGATCGGTTCGAGCGAGATCGAGCAACGGTCCGGTTCGGCCGAACTCGTCCCGGTCCGCTTCGCCGCGGCCACCTCGGCCGTCGTCGTCAGCTACGCCGCCGGTACGCCCGACGGCTCGTCGGCCGAAATCTACGTACGGGCCTGGGCCAAGGACAAGTGGACCGAGTGGACACCCGCGAAGGCCGGTACGCCGACCGCCCTGCCCGCCGCCGGCGACCGGGTCCAGTTGCGGATCATCGTCAGCGCTCCACCGGCCGGCGGCAGCCCGTGGGTCGGCGACGTCCAGGTCCAGCCGACCGACCGGGCCGACCCGAGCCGGATGAGTGTCCAGGCCGCGCCGCTGAAGTCCCGCGTCTTCGCCACCCGCGAAGGCCTGGTCGGAGGTACGACGGCCAACGGCCACGTGATCGTGAACCGGGATCACTTCGTCGCTCTGCCGTCCCGCCGGGGACTGTCCGCCAAGGGCACCGGCACCTACTCGGTCAAGGTGTGCACGGCGTCCCGGTGCGCGTTCGAGCCGGTGTGGGACGTCGGCCCGTGGAACACCAAGGACGACTACTGGAACCCGAGCGCCATCCGGGAGATGTGGAAGGACCTGCCGCAGGGCCGCCCCGAGGCGCAGGCCGCGTATCAGGACGGCTACAACGGCGGCAAGGACCAGTTCGGCCGGACCGTCGCCAACCCGGCCGGGATCGACCTCGCGGACGGGACGTTCTGGGACGCGCTCGCGCTGACGAACAACGCCTGGGTCGACGTGACCTACCTCTGGACCGGCGACGGCGGCCGCGGCACCGTGTCGATCACGTCCGGCTACCTGAACGTGCGGAACTCGCCGAACTCCGCCGGCGCGGTGGTCGGGATGGCCGGCAAGTCCGCCCAGGCGACGGTCGAGTGCCAGACGACCGGCTCGAGCGTCACCGGCTCGCAGGGCACCAGCAACGTCTGGCTGCGCGTCCACCCCGGCATGTACGTCGCGAAGGCGTACGTCGCGGCCGGGACGTTCGCCGCCTGCTGAACGCTCAGGCCATCACAATCCCGCCCGCTCGGCCGTCCGCCGCGGACGGATCGCGCACGGCGGCGATCGTGATGGCCCGGCGGTTCGCCAACCCGCGGCGATCGCGGTCAGGTCCGGTCGGTGGGGGGCGCAGCGCCGCTGGTGACCGGCCGGTCGACAGGGGTGTCTTCATGGTCGGGCCGGCCGGCCGGGACGCTGGTACGGGCGTTCGGGCGGTCGATCCGCGCGGCTGGGCGGGGGAGGCGCGGCGGCGGGACGACGTCCGCGGCCAGCCGGACCCGGTTGCGGCCGGCGGCCTTGGCGGCGTACATCGCCCGGTCGGCCCTCAGCAGCAGGTCGTCGACGGTGATGCCGTCGGCCGGGTAGACGGCGACGCCGATCGAGACGGTCAGGTGGAAGGTGTCCGGGTCGAGGTCCGGGTCGTCCAGGACGCCCGCGCACATGGCCGCCAGCGGGCTGGCGGCGACCGCGTTCCGCAGCCGGTCCGCGGTCACGGTCGCGTCGTCGAGGCCGGTGTCCGGCAGCGCGATCACGAACTCCTCGCCGCCGAACCGGCCGATCACGTCCTTCGCCCGGATCGCGCTGCGCAGGATCGTGGCGACTGCCCGCAGCGCCTCGTCGCCGACCAGGTGGCCGTGCCGGTCGTTGACCTGCTTGAAGTGGTCGATGTCGATCAGCAGCACGGCCATCGGCTCGTTCTGGCTGCGCGCGGTTCGCAGCATCTCCTCGGTCCGCCGCCGCCACCAGTCGACCCGGGTGAGGCTGGTCTTCGGGTCGGTCTGCACCTCGGACTCGAGCTGCGTGAGCAGCAGTGCCCGCTGCGCGGTCAGCGTGATCGGGATCGCCACGAACGCGAACCACGGGCTGACCAGGCAGGCGGCCGCCAGCAGGCAGCCGAGGGTCGCCGCGGTCGCGTCGGTGCACAGGTCGTCCGTCCCGCCGAAGGTCTCGCGCCAGCTGCTGCCGGGCAGGATCAGCGAGATCGCCAGACCACACAGCACGGTGTCGGTCGCGACGTACGCCATCGAGGCGGCGATCATCGCGACGACCTGGCCGAGGCCGCCGTTGCCGGTCCAGTCGCCGACCGCCGTGAAAACGGTGTGCGCGGCGCCGACCGCGAGCACGTGCACGGCGGTCGAGAACGCCCAGCGGTACGGGATGCACCTGCCGGCCCGGATCCGCCACCAGATCCGGAGCAGGACGGCGACCAGGATCGCCAGCGCCGGATGCAGCACCATCGCGGCCGCGATCATCCAGGCCGGTGCGAGGTCCTTGTGCAACGCACCGCCGCGACGCCGCCGGTTCTCCACCCGGCGGGCGCCTTCGACCGCGATCAGCGCGGACACGGTCAGCGCGACGACCACGTCGAGACCGCGCCAGCTCGGCAGGTCGGTGAAGGCCTGCACCGCGTACCCGACGGCGGCCAGGTCGACGAGCACGACAACAGCGAACGCCGGGACCGTCAGGGTCCACAGCGCCCAAAATCGTACTGCTCGCCTACTCTGCGCAACCATCAGGTCTCACGGTACGACGAGTGAGCGCCTCGTCCCAATCCGCGACGGCGCGCTGTGGATGACGATGTGGACACGATGGTCGATCGCTGCGAGTTCAGTCGTTTGATCACCGATAGACGCTGAATCCGCAACCACCACAGGAGAAACTAACGCCGCCTGCGGGCAGCGCCGAACAGGCCCCTGACGATCTCGCGGCCGGCGGAGCGGGCGAACTGCTTGAACGCGGACGAGCCGATCACCTGCTCGACCATCGACTTCTCCTGCTTCCGCGCCCGCGGCTTCGGCTCGGGAGCCGGCCTGCCCTGCTCCTCGGCCTGCCGTTCCGCCTCGGCCTGCTCGGCGCCGGCCTGGACCTTGGCGGCGAGCTTCTCGTACGCCGACTCGCGGTCGATCACCTCGGTGTACTTCGCGTTGTTCGGCGACGCCTGCACCGACGCGCTCAGCTGCTCGGCGGTCGCCGGCGCCATCAGCGACTGCGGCGCCCGCAACCGGGTCCAGGCGACCGGGGTCGGCGCACCCTTCTCGTTCATCACCGTCACGACCGCCTCGCCGATGCCGAGCTGGGTGAGCACTTCCTCCAGGTCGTACGACGAGCTCGGGAACGTCGACACCGTCGCCCTCAGCGCCTTGGCGTCGTTCGGCGTGTGCGCCCGCAACTGGTGCTGCACCCGGGAACCGAGCTGCGCGAGCACCTCGTCCGGCACGTCCTTCGGGGTCTGGGTGACGAAGAAGACGCCGACACCCTTCGACCGGATCAGCCGGACGGTCTGCGCGATCGACTCCAGGAAGGCCTTCGACGCGTCGTTGAACAGCAGGTGCGCCTCGTCGAAGAAGAACACCAGCTTCGGCTTGTCCACGTCGCCGACCTCGGGCAGGTCGTGGAACAGGTCGGCCAGCAGCCACATCAGGAAGGTGGAGAACAGCGCCGGCCGGTCCTGCAGGTTCGGCAGCTCCAGCAGGGAGATGACGCCCTTGCCGTCGCGCTGCTGCATCAGGTCGGCGGTGTCGAACTCAGGCTCGCCGAAGAACGCCTCGGCGCCTTGATCGGCGAACCCGATCAGCGCCCGCAGGATGACGCCGGCGGTCGCGGCCGACAGCCCACCGAGTTCCTTGAGGTCGGCCTTGCCCTCGTCGCTGGTCAGGTGGGTGATGACCGCGCGCAGGTCCTTCAGGTCGAGCAGCGTCAGGCCCTGCTTGTCGGCGTAGTGGAAGATCAGGCCGAGCGAGGACTCCTGGACGTCGTTCAGCCCGAGCACCTTCGACAGCAGCACCGGCCCGAACGACGTGATCGTGGCCCGCACCGGCACCCCGGTGCCCTGACCTCCGAGCGCGTAGAATTCGGTCGGGAACCCGGTCGGGATCCACTCCTGGCCGATCGTCTCGGTCCGGGCCAGCAGCTTCTCGCTCTCCTGCCCCGGCTGCGAGATCCCGGACAGGTCGCCCTTGATGTCCGCGGCGAACACCGAGACGCCGGCGGCCGACAGCTGCTCGGCCATCAGTTGCAGGGTCTTCGTCTTCCCGGTACCGGTCGCACCCGCGACCAGGCCGTGCCGGTTCACCATCGACAACGGGATCCGGACCGCCGCCTCCGGCTTCGGCTCGTCACCGGCCAGCAGCGCGCCGAGCTCGATCGCCGCCCCTTCGAACGCGTACCCCCGCTTGACGGTTTCGACGACGTCGGCAGTCTCGGCCATGTCAGCGTGCCCTTCCCCGGTTGAAAGATCTACTCGCTGCGCATGCTAGTGCCCCGGAATGTGGTTGCGAGAGTTGTCCACACCCGGGGCACCGCCGAGGATCAGCGCATCACGACCACGCGTACCGACGTCGCGGCGAACGACCAGATGCTCGCCGACATCGACGCGGACACCCGGATGCAGCCGTGCGAGGCCTTGTAGTTCGTGCCCAGCAGGTAGTCGGCGTGGATCTGCCGCCCGTTGGACTTGTACGTCGGGATCTGGTGGAACCCGATCCCGCACGGGGCGAACCGGACGAAGTTGTTCAGGTACAGCCGCCCGCCGTCGGTGTTCTTCCGGATCCGGGCCGCCCGGCCGCACTTCGCGCCGCTGGTGTAGGTCCCCGGCCGCAGGTACCGCGGGTTGTCGATCATCCCGCCCTGGCGGACGACCTTGCCGCGGGCATCGATCAGCCAGACCCAGTTCTGCGACTGGCTGATGACGATCCGGCGGCCGCTCCCGGAGCGGGCCGGCACCGCGCGGACGTCACACCGCTTCGCCGTCCGCGCCATCAGCCGGGTGTACGTCGTCCCGGTCGGCGAACCGTTCTGCGCGAGCCGGTTGGCCGACTGGAACCGGACCGTGGCCGCCTTGGTCATCGTCCCGACCTTGCCGTCGACCGGGCCGGCGCCGCAGCCGAGCTTGTTCAGCCTCGCCTGGGCGGCCTTCGCCTGGGTCACCGTGATCGCGTCCGCCGGCAGCACCGTACCGGCGGCGACGAGCGTGACCGTGGCGGCCGCGAGACCGAGTTTGGAAAGTATTCGCATGCCGTTCACCCCCTCAGTCGTGGCCGCCTCGTGGGCGCCCACCTGTCCCTGTCCCCTGGGACGCTGATCATGCCCGAAAGGTTGAGTGCGCACTCCGGACTGCACCGGTGACATCCGTGACCTCTCGCAAGACCTCGGTCCCCGCTAGACTTCGGGAGGTGATCTTCAAGCGCGTCGGGGAGGAACGGCCGTACCCGGACCACGGGCTCAAGCCGAAGGACTGGTCGTCACTGCCGCCACGGCAGGTGCGTCTGGACGAGCTCGTCACGACCAAGGGCACCCTCGACCTGAACGCGCTGCTCGACGAGGACTCCACCTTCTACGGCGACCTGTTCGCCCACGTGGTCGAGTGGAAGGGCGAGATGTTCCTCGAGGACGGTCTGCACCGGGCCCTCCGGGCCGCGCTGCAGCAGCGTTCCGTACTACACGCCCGGGTACTGGTCGTGGACTGACAATGGCTGCTCGCACGGGGGGTTGAGCTGATGACCGCGATCCATCCACAGCCGCGGCCGCACTCGCGGATCCACTGGCGCACCCCGATCACCATGGTCATCCTGCTCGGTCTCCTCGTCGGCAGCGCGTGGTGGGGCTGGAACTCGCTGATCAACAGCAGCGCCGGGCCGACCTGCGTCGAGCAGAAGCTGCCGAACAACCGCCTCGTGCCCAAGCAGGTGGTGGTGAACGTCTACAACGGCGGCGCCAAGGCGGGGACGGCGGCCGCGGTCGCCGAGCTGCTGGAGAAGCGCGGTTTCCACGTCGCCAAGATCGCCAACGAGCCGAGAGGCGACAAGATCGACGTCGTCGCGGTCCGCGGTACGGCCGACAACTCGCCCGAGCTGCTGCTGGTGGCCGGTCAGCTCCGGCAGAAGGCCCTGATCGAGGGCGACGGCCGGACCGACCACACCGTCGACCTGGTCGTCGGCCGCGGCTACACCGCGCTCAAGCCGAAGGGGCTGGCCTCCGTCTCGGTCGCCCCGGACTCCACCGTCTGCCTGCCGGTGATCCACACCCCGCAGCCGATCCCCTCCGGCCAGAACCCGAACTGACGCCCTCCCGGCAGGCGCGGCTCATCGGCCGCGGCCAGGCGCGGGTCGAGGCGGGCCCAGCACGGGTCGCGGCCGGCCCAGCGCGGGTCGAGGCGGGCTCCGCGGTCCCGGCGGGCCCAGCGCGGGTCGCGGCGGGTCAGCGCGGGTCGCGGCCGCGTTCGCCGAACCACCCGGCCAGCCGGCCCGCCCGGGAGACGGCTCGCAGCCGGCGCACGGTCTGCTCCCGAACCGGGCTGGGGGCAACGACGAGCAGCGCGTCACCGGCCCGAAGGACGGTCCGCACGTCTGGCACGAACGCCCGATCGCCGCGGATGACGAGGGACACCGAGACCCCGGCGGGCAGACGGAGCTCGCCGATCTCGACGCCGGACAGCCGCGACTCGCTGGGCACGTGTACCTGAAGCATGTCGGCGCCGAGCGACTCCAGCGGCGCCACGTCGATGTCGACCTCGTACGCCGAATTCTCGTCCAGGACCTTCAGACGCCGGGCCAGCCACGGCAGCGACGGCCCCTGGAGCAGCGTGAACAGCAGCACCAGCACGAACACCACGTCGAAGATCCGGTCCGCGTCCGGCACCCCCTTGGCCAGCGGGATGGTCGCCAGCACGATCGGGATGGCACCGCGCAGCCCGGCCCAGGAGATGAACGCCTGCTCCTTCCACGGCAATCGGAACGGCAACGCCGACAGGGCGACTGCCGCGAACCGGCCGACCACCGTCACCGCGATGCCGATCACCAGGGCGACCGTGACGTCATTCCACCCGATCCGCCCGGGCGAGGCGAGCAGTCCGAGCATCACGAACAGCCCGATCTGGGCCAGCCACGCGATCCCGTCGACGAACGACCGGGTGGCCAACCGGTGCGGCAACTCGGCCCGGCCGAGAACGAGGGACGTCACGTAGACCGCCGCGAACCCGGACACGTGGAGCAGTACGGAGCCACCGGCGTACGAGATGATGGCCACCGACAGGATCGCCAGCGGGTACAGACCGGCCGAGCCGAGCGCGACCCGCCGGATCAGACCGGCGCTGATCCAGCCGATCAGGAACCCGAACAGGGCGCCGACCACCAGTTCGTAGAGGACCAGCCCGCTGAAGTGCAGCAGGCCCTTCTCACCGACCTCGCCGGTGCTGACCAGGGTGACCAGCAGCACCGTCGGCGCGTCGTTCAGACCGGACTCAGCCTCCAGCGCACCCCGCAACCGCGGTCTGATCGGAACCCGGCGCAGGACGGAGAAGACCGCCGCCGCGTCCGTCGGTGAGGTGACTGCTCCGATCAGTACGGCGGTCTGCCAGTCGAGCCCGAGGACGTAGTGCGCCACGCAGGCGACGACGCCGATACTGACCGCGACGCCGACAGTCGCCAGAAGTACTCCCAGTGGCATCACCGGGCGTACTTCGTTCCACCGGGTGGTCAAACCGCCCTCGGTCAGGATCACCACCAGCGCGGCGAATCCGAGCGCGTGCGCCAGCTGCGCGTCGTCGAAGTGGATCCCGCCCGGACCCGCCTCGCCGAGCAGGAGGCCCATCAGGAGGTAGATGAGCAACGAGGGGAGCCCGAGCCGCCCGGTCAGCCGGATCGCGACGATCGCGACCAGCAACACCGCCGCCCCGGCCAGCAGAATCCGGTCCAGCTCCGCAACGTCCACGTGGGGGCCCTCTCCCGCATCAGGTCCCGAGAGACGAAAACCCTGACGCATCACACAGCATCAGGGTCTCCGGTCCTACTCCGCCCCGGGGGACGGTTGGCGGTGGCGGAGGGAACCGTCGCAGGCTCCTCCCACATCCCACAGCACTTGATCTGCGTCGGATGGTCCCACACTTCGTGCGGAACCACCCTTCACATGGCGGTGGCGGAGGGATTTGAACCCTCGGACGGGGGTTGCCCGTCACGCGCTTTCGAGGCGCGCTCCTTCGGCCGCTCGGACACGCCACCGCCGAGGACACTATCAAGGTCTGTGCCCGATGAAGAAATCGCGCAGCCGGGCGCCCGCCTCGTCGGCCATCACCCCGCCGACCACCTCGGGCCGGTGGTTCAGCCGGCGGTCCCGAACGACGTCCCACAGCGACCCGACCGCACCGGCCTTCTCGTCGTACGCCGCGAAAATCAGCCGGTCCAGCCGGGACAGCACGATGGCGCCGGCGCACATCGTGCACGGCTCCAGCGTAACCACCAGGGTGCAGCCGGTGAGCCGCCATTCGCCGACGTGCCGCGCCGCCTCCCGGATCGCGACCACCTCGGCGTGCGCGGTCGGGTCACCGGTGGTCTCGCGCTCGTTGTGGCCGCGGCCGATCACCTCGCCGTCCGCGTCCACCACAACCGCCCCGATCGGAACGTCGGGCAGCGCCTTCTCACCTTCCGCCAGCGCGATCGTCATCAGCCGGGACCACTCGCGCCGGACCGCCGGGCTAACCAAGAGCCTCGATCGCCTCGTGGAACTGGTTGCCGAAGCCCAGCGTCTCGGCGATCTCCTCGAGCATTTCCTCCGGGTAGAGGTCGACGTCGTCGCACAGCGCGCCCAGGTCCATCGCGCTCATCCCGAGATCGGCGATGATCGCCAGGTCGCCGGCCGGGACCTGCTCGTCGTCGTCATCGGCCAGCGGGATGTCGAGCTCGTCGACCACCTGCCGGGCCAGCGGCCACTCGGTCGCGGCGGTGACGTCGGAGATCAGCAGCCGGGCCCGGCCGCCGATCACCCGGAGCAGGATGAAGAAGTCCTCGTCGACCGAGATCATCCCCAGTACGCCGGCCTCGCCGGGGTACCGCCGGAGCGCGGACACCAGGGCGGACAGGTCCGGCTCGCCGCGCAGCACGAGCGGGGTGACGGTCCAGACCCCGTCCTCGGTGTACGCAGCGACCGCGAAGTCGAGGTCGGTGGTCATCGGCCCAGCCGTGGCATCAGACACCGGTTCATCGTCGCAGACTCCCGCCGGTCACGGGAGGTGTTCGCGGTCTCGACGCGGTATCAGTACACCAACGCTCAGTGATGGTACGTCGCCCGGCGCATGGCCTCGCGGAGTTGCCGGACCCGGGCCCGGCGGGGGGCGATCCGGTCACGGAGGGCGCGGGCCTCCTCCAGCTCGCGCAGGAAGGCAGCGCGCCGACGGAGGCGATCGAGTTGTTCGGGCGACTTCTCCGTCATCGGCGTACTCCCTGTGGGGCGAGCAGGGCGACCTCTGGCGCAGTTTCAAGTCTGACAGCGAGCGCGCTTTCCCGCCGCGAATCGCCGACGGTACCGTTCCGGCTTATGCAGATCCTCGTCGTGGACCACCCGCTCGTCGCCCACAAGCTCACCGCGCTGCGGGACGAGCGCACGGACTCGCCGACCTTCCGGCGGCTGACCGAGGAGCTCGTCACGCTGCTCGCCTACGAGGCGACCCGGGACGTCCGGACCGGTCCGGTCACCGTGCAGACCCCGGTCGCCGAGGCCGAGGGCGTCAAGCTGACCGCTCCCAAGCCGCTGGTCGTCCCGATCCTGCGGGCCGGGCTCGGCATGCTCGAAGGCATGAGCCGGCTGCTGCCGACCGCCGAGGTCGGCTTCCTCGGCATGATCCGGAACGAGGAGACGCTGACCGCGTCGACGTACGCCGAACGGCTGCCGGAGGACCTGTCCGGGCGGCAGTGCTATGTGCTCGACCCGATGCTGGCGACCGGCGGCACGCTGGCCGCGGCGATCCAGTTCCTGGTGGACCGCGGCGCCGACCACATCACCGCGATCTGCCTGCTCGCCGCCCCCGAGGGCGTGGAACGGGTCGAGCGCGAGCTGACGAACCTGCGCGTCCCCTGCAACCTGGTGATCGCCGGCATGGACTCCCACCTGAACGACAAGGGCTACATCGTCCCAGGCCTGGGCGACGCCGGCGACCGCCTGTACGGCGTCGCCCAGTAGCTCAGCTTGGGCTCGACAACCCAAGTGAGCTGGCCCCGACGGGATCGGCGAGTACGGCGGGGCACGATGAGGGTCAGACGAGGGTGTTGCGGTAGAAGAGGTTGGCGCGGCGGTCGCCGGTGACGCCGGAGGCGAAACCGAAGCACAGCTGTGCCTGTCCACGCGGTCCGACGTGGACGGCGAGTCCCTCGGCTTCACGGTGTGTCAGGTCAGGCCCGTCGAGGACGCGGGCCGACTCGACGACCTGGCCGTTGTTCATGTCGAAGCACCACAGCTTCGACGTCACCAGCGCCGGATCGAAGACACCGGCGTGCGCCTCACCCTCCCAGAAGTACGCGTACGAGCCATGCAGAGCCCATCCCTGGAAGTCGATCCCCGCGGTCACCGTGGGCTGCTTGAACGACACCAACGGGGCCGAGAAGTCACCCGCCCGGGCGGCGCTCAGCGAGTAGACGTTGAGGTGCATTCCGTCGGGCATCGAGTACCGCACACCGAGCCGGCCGTGCTGCTGGTCCACCGAGGGAGTGAACACGCTCCCCGCCGCGACCGGCTTCCACTTCCGCAGTCCGGGCGAGTCCTTGGTCAGCGTCGCCCCGTCTCGCCACCGGAAGCGCGCGATCTGCCGGCCACGCCCGTTGGCCGTGTCCACGTCGGTCTCGGTCCACAGGTACGTCGTACGCCCGACAGTCTCGGCGCCGATCGACACCGCGTGGCCGAACCCGGTCAGGTACATGTGCCCGAGGACGTCACCGGCCAGGCTCAGCCTGGTCAGCGTGAGATCGCCGGTGCTACCCGGGCGACCTGACCGCAGCTGACCGGTGAACAGCCGCCGGTTCGGGCTGTCGAAGGCGATCGACTGCATGACGGTGACATCGGCCAGCGGCTTGCCCCGGAACAGCTCGCCGCCCGGCCCGGCGAGCGCGAAACGCCGGGTGGCGGGTAGGCCGAAGGAGCGGGCGACGGCCGGCGTCCCGGCGGCACCAGCCGCGAGGATCGCCCCCGTCCCGGCGAGCAGGCTGCGGCGGGAGAGGTTGTCCATACGCAGGACGGTAAGCGACTTACCGCGAACTGTCAGTACTTCGCACGATCATTTCTGTGAACTACTCAGCAATGAGTGTTAGAACGCGTACGGGAACGGCGACCAGTCCGCCGGGCGCTTCTCCAGGAACGAGTCGCGGCCCTCGGCGGCCTCGTCCGTGCCGTAGGCGAGCCGGGTGGCCTCACCGGCGAAGAGTTGCTGGCCGACCAGGCCGTCGTCGATCAGGTTGAACGCGTACTTCAGCATCCGCTGCGCGGTCGGCGACTTCGCGCAGATTCTCCGGCCCCACTCCAGCGCGGTCGCCTCGAGCTCGGCGTGCGGGACGACCTTGTTGACCATCCCCATCCGGTAGGCGTCCTCGGCGGAGTACTCGTCACCGAGGAAGAAGATCTCCCGGGCGAACTTCTGCCCGACCTGCCGGGCCAGGTACGCCGACCCGAAACCACCGTCGAACGACGCCACGTCCGCGTCCGTCTGCTTGAACCGCGCATGCTCCGCGGACGCGAGGGTCAGATCGGCGACCACGTGCAGGCTGTGCCCACCACCCGCGGCCCAGCCCGGGACGACGCAGATGACGACCTTCGACATGAAGCGGATCAGCCGTTGCACCTCGAGGATGTGCAGCCGGCCCGCCTTCGCCGGGTCGATGGTCTCGGCCGTGGTCCCCTCGGCGTACTTGTAACCGTCCTTACCCCGGACCCGCTGGTCTCCACCCGAGCAGAACGCCCACCCGCCGTCCCGCGGCGACGGTCCGTTGCCGGTGAGCAGCACACAACCGACATCGGTCGACATCCGCGCGTGGTCGAGCACCCGGTACAACTCGTCCACGGTGTGCGGCCGGAACGCGTTGCGGACCTCCGGCCGGTTGAACGCGATCCGCACCACGCCGGCGTCGACCGCCCGGTGGTAGGTGATGTCGGTCAGGTCGAACCCGTCAACCTGCTTCCAGGCCGACGGGTCGAAGATCTCGGAGACGTGCGCGGCATCGGTCACGCAGCCGAGCATATTTCAGCGGCGGGAGGTGCTCTCCCGCAGGACGACCTCGGCCTTGAAGGTCTCGGTGATGGCCTCGCCGCCCTCGATCGCCAGCTCGAGCGCGCGGCGGCCCATCTGCTCCAACGGCAGCCGGACCGTGGTCAGCCCCGGCCACACGTCCCGCAGCGTGGCGATGTCGTCGAACCCGGCGACCCCCAGCTCCCGAGGTACGTCGACGCCGCGAGACCGCAGCGCGGACATCGCGCCGACCGCCATCACGTCGTTCACCGCGAACACACAGTCCAGGTCGGACTTGCGATCCAGCAGCGCCTCGGCAGCGGCGTACCCGCCGTCGCGGGTGAACTCGCCGGCCTCGAGCGCGACCGGTTGCAGGCCTGCCTCGGCCAGCCCGGCGACGAAACCGTCCCGGCGGTCCCGCGCGGTCGCCAGCGTGTCCGGTCCACCGAGGACGGCGAACTTCCGCCAGCCGAGCCCGACCAGCGAACGGGCCAGCTCGGCCGCACCGGACCGGTTGTCCGGCTCGATCGTGTGCGCCGGCATCCCGGACTGGCTGACCAGTGCCAGGCCGGCGCCGGAGTTCAGGAAGGTCTCGACCTCGGTCGCCGTCCGGGCCAGGGTCTCGGCGTCGGTCCGGCGGCTGCCGATCATCACCGCGGCCCGCGCGCGCTGCGCGCGCAGCGAGGACAGGTAGGCAATCTCACGATCGGAGTCACGGAACGTGCTGGCCATCATCACCAGGAGGTTGCGCTCGTCGGCGGCCCGCATCACGCCGTTCGCGATCGCCGCGAAATACGGGTCCTCGATGTCGTGCACCAGGATGCCGACCACGTTCGTGGACGACTTCGCCAGCGCCTGCGCCTGCGCGTTCGGCGTGTACCCGAGCTCGTCCGCGGCGGCTTTGACCCGTTCCTGCAGCTCAGGACGGGGAACCCGGTCCCCGCCGTTGAGCACGCGAGAAGCGGTCGCGACCGACACACCCGCGCGCTGTGCCACGTCCAGCAATGTCACCGGCGCTCGCAGATTCACTGGCCTACCCTTCCGTACGCTCCCCCTGGGCGGTGGCGGTCACCCTATCGGAACCAGTCCATCATTACGCTCCGTGCGTGGGAAGTGGCTGCCAATCTCGGCAGAACCTGGCATTAGGCCCGCCGAGTGACTAGCCTTCCCAGCCATGACGCCCGTCCGCGCCAGGATGACGATCCTGGTCTCGTCCACCGTGCTCAGCCTGGGAACCGTCACGGGTACCGCGTCGGCTGTCGGGTTGCCGGACGACCCCCGCCCGCCGGTCTCCGCGCCGGCCGTGTCCGCGTCGTCGGATCGCCCCGGGACCCCGCCGTACGTCGACGCGGCGACGAAGAAGACGCAGCCGATCTACGACTACGCCGACGCGCTCCGCGAGTCCGTGTACGTCGACACCGACCTGGACACCGACTCCGACGGCACGAACGACGTCGTCGCCGTCGACATCGTCCGTCCGCGCGAGACCGACCTGACCGGGCTGCGGATCCCGGTGATCATGGACGCGTCGCCGTACTACTCCTGCTGCGGCCGCGGCAACGAGAGCGAGAAGAAGACGTACGACGAGAACGGCGTCATCCAGAAGATGCCGTTGTTCTACGACAACTACTTCGTCCCCCGCGGGTACGCCGTCGTCGGCGTCGACATCGTCGGCACCGGCCGGTCCAGCGGCTGCGGTGACGTCGGCGGCAAGGACGAGATCGACTCCGTCGTCGCCGTGATCGACTGGTTGAACGGCCGCAACACCGCGCACACCGCCGACGGCCACGAGATCGACGCGACCTGGTCCAGCGGCGCGGTCGGCATGATCGGCAAGTCGTACGACGGCACGCTGGCCAACGGTGTCGCCGCGACCGGCGTCGAAGGCCTGAAGACGATCGTGCCGATCTCCGCGATCTCGTCCTGGTACGACTACACCCGTTCCGGCGGCGTGCCGTACTCCGACGACTACATGCCCTGGCTCGGCGGGTACGTCGGCCACGACACCCCGGCGTGCGACGCCGTACGGGCCGGCCTCGGCGACAACGACGACGACGAGACCGGTGACTACACCGACTTCTGGGCCGAGCGGGACTACCTGGAGACCGCGTCGAAGGTGAAGGCGTCGGTCTTCATCACCCACGGCCTCAGCGACTACAACGTCCAGACCAACCACTTCTCGCAGTGGTGGAGCGCACTCGCCGAGAACAAGGTGCCGCGCAAGCTCTGGCTCGGTCTCGAGGACCACGTCGACCCGTTCGAGTTCCGCCGCCAGGCCTGGGTGGACGAGTTGCACGAGTGGTTCGACTACTGGCTGCAGGACCTGCAGAACGGCGTGATGAAGAAGCCGATGGCGTCCGTCGAGACGGCGCCCGACGTCTGGCGCGACTACAAGACCTGGCCGGCCGTGAACCGCTCCGTCCCGGTACCGCTGTCCGCCGGCAAACTAGGTGCCTTGGGCAAGGGAACTGTCACGATCACGGACGACCCGGAGCTCACCGAGGACGACATCGTCGCCACGCCGTCCGAGGTGATCGCCGGCCGGCAGATGTTCCTGTCCGCGCCGCTCCCCGTGCCGATCCGGATCAGCGGCACCCCGTCGGTGACGCTCAGGATCAAGGCCGACTCGACCACGACCCCGGTCACCGCCCGGCTGATCGAGTACGGCGACGCACAGCGGTACTCCGGCATCCGCCGTACCGACGACTCCACCTGCGAAGGCGAGAGCACCGGGTACGACGACGCCTGCTACTACACGGTCGAGAAACTCACCGCCCAGAGCGACCACGGCGTCGTCAGCCGCGGCTGGATCGACGCGGCCCACAGCAACTCCCTGAGCAACCCCAAGCCGCTCACCCCCGGCAAGTGGTCCACCGTCACCGTCCCACTCCGCGCCCAGGACCAGGTCATCCCCAAGGGCCGCGTCCTCGGTCTCGCCGTCACCTTGAGCGACACCGAGTGGACCAGCCCCAACGACACCGGCGCCACCATCGACATCGACCTCGGCGGCAGCAAACTCAACCTCCCCGTCACCTCCGGCGCAGTCCCCACCGCCCCCACCAAGGTGACTCCCATCGACGTAGACATCAC
>NZ_SMKR01000310.1 GCF_004348725.1 Kribbella turkmenica | reverse complement strand
GGCGCGCGGTTAGTCTTTGACTGGGATGTCCAGGGTGACCTGGGTGCCGGGCCGGCCGTCGTGCCGGGGACCGAAGTCGAGGGTTCCGTCCAGTTCGCCGATCACCAGGGTGCGGACGATCGACAGGCCGAGGTTGCCGGACAGCTCCGAGTCGAAGCTCGCCGGCAGGCCCTGGCCGTCGTCGACGACGGTGACGTGCAGCCGGCCCACCGACCGTTCGGCGGACAACTCGATCGTGCCGGTGGCCGCGCCACCGTCGCGGGACCGGAACGCGTGCTCCACCGAGTTCTGCATCAGCTCCGTCAGCACCATCGCCAGCGGGGTCGCGATCTCGGAGTCGAGGACGCCGAAACTCCCGGACCGCCTGGTCTCCACCGAGGTGGCCACCGTGGACACGTCGGCCACCATCGCGGCGACCCGGTCGGCGACGTCGTCGAAGTCCACGTGCTCGTCGAACGACTCCGACAGCGTCTCGTGCACGATCGCGATCGACCCGACCCGGCGGACCGCCTCGGCCAGCGCGGCCTGGCCTTCCGGTACGGTGATCCGCCGGCCCTGCATCCGGAGTAACGCGGCGACGGTCTGCAAGTTGTTCTTGACGCGATGATGAATCTCCCGGATGGTCGCCTCCTTGGTGACCAGTTCCCGCTCCCGGCTACGCAGCTCCGTCACGTCCCGGAGCAGGATCAGCGCCCCCACGTGCTGCCCGTCGGCCCGCAGCGGGATCGCCCGCAGGAACAGCGTCGCGTCCTCGTTCTCGATCTCGAGCTCCTTGGCGGCCCGCCCGGTCAGCACCGACGCCAGCACGTCGTCGACCTTGTGACCGCTCTGCAGCAGCTCACCGGTGACGTCCTTCAGCCGGCTCCCGACCAGGTCGGTGACCAGCCCCATCCGCCGGTACGCCGACAACGCGTTCGGGCTCGCGAACGTCACCATCCCGTGCCGATCGACCCGGATGCAGCCGTCGCCGACCCGTGGGGTGGTGGACAGCAGACGCTCGCCGCCGTACGGGAAGACGCCGTCGGTGATCATCCTGGCCAGGTCGGTGGCGCTCTGCAGGTAGGCGATCTCGAGCCGGGACGGGGTGCGGACGCCGAGCAGGTTCGTGTTCCGGGCGATCACCGCGATCACCCGGGTACCGCGCCGGACCGGGATCGTCTCGACCCTGACCGGGACGTCGTCGCGCCACTCCGGGTCGCCCTCGCGGCAGATCCGGCCGCCGTCGTACGCCTGGTCCAGCAGGTGCCGGCGGCCGCGCGGGATGAAGCTGCCGACGATGTCGTCCAGGTACGCCGTCGGTCCGGTGGTGGGCCGCATCTGCGCCCCGGCCCAGAAGCCGAGGCCCTCGGTGTCCGGCAGCCACAGCACCAGGTCGGCGAACGACAGGTCGGCCAGCATCTGCCAGTCGGAGACGAGCAGGTGGAGGCGGTCCAGGTCGGCCTGGTCCAGGGTGGTGTGGTTTCGGGCCACGTCGGTCAGAGACGGCACGCCTCGATGCTACCGAGGCCTTGGGGTACGTCTCCTCATTCCCTGCAGTCGCGAGCAGGTGCTCGGTGAGGTGCAGCGCACGGCGGAGGCGGGGCCCGGAGTGGGGTTCTCCGCGCCCCGACCTCCAACGCGGCGATGTGCCCCACCGAGTGCCGCGCAGCACGCAGGGGATGAGGCGACGTGCCCCGACCAGTACCCGTGGTGGTCCGCTCGACAAGTGGGTGTATGTAGGTGTTGATTGATCAGGCACGGATGAAAGGATGCTTCGGTGGAGTCGACGTACTGGCAGGACGTGATGGCCGCGGATTACGCGGTACCGCGCGACCGTGCGCTGACCGACCTCACCGAGGAGCTCGTCCGCGGCCTCGCCAGCACCAACCCGCAGGTCCGCGACGCGCTCGCGTACCCGACGCTGGCCACCTGGCTGGAACGCGGAGTGTACGACGACCTGCTGCCGGGCTTCGGTGACGGCCTGTGTGCCGGTCTCGCGTACGGGCTGGGTGAGGAGGGCACGGACACCGTGTTCCGCCGCTCCTTCACCGCTCTGACGCTCGCGGAGGTGATCCACCGCGACAACGCCGAGTTCCTCGTGCACGACGAGGTGGTGATGCGCTGGGGCGACCGGCTGGCCACCTGGCTGCTGCGGGAGCGCGACCTGCGCGGCTACGTGCCTGACTGTGGCTGGGCGCACGCCGTGGCCCACGGCGCGGACGCGATCGGCGCGCTGGCCCGGTCGCGGCACTGCGACGCCGGGGTGCTCCGGGCGCTGCTCGACGTACTGGCGGACCGGATCGTCAAGGACACGCAGTACCGGTGGGTGCACGAGGAGCACGACCGGGTCGCGCACGCGGTGATGACCATCCTGCACCGGAACATGCTCACCAGTGACGAGCTCGAGCGCTGGCTGAAGCCGGTCGCGGCGACCGCCGCCCAGCAGCCCCTGATGCACGAGACGCTGCCGGAGTGGCCGACTCCCTGTCTC
>NZ_SMKR01000309.1 GCF_004348725.1 Kribbella turkmenica | reverse complement strand
GGTGGGGCTCGGGCTGCGGCCGGCTGATGCGGTCGGCCAGAGGAGGATGCCGTCGACGAGGCGGTCACGGAGGCCGTTGAGGGCCGATTCTTCCGCGGTGGGGTCGCCGTCGGTCTGCTCGATCAGGACGGCTACGCCTGTCTTCTTGGCGGCTCGGGCGACGGCTGCGGCCAGGGCGGCGAAGTACGGCGGGGTGAGGTCCGGGACGACCAGGGCGATCACGCCGCAGCGACCTTTGCGGAGCGACCGGGCGCCGAGGTTGGGACGGTAGTCCAGGTCGGCGATCGCGGCCTGGACCTTGGCACGGGTCTCCGGGGTGACGTGCGGATAGTGGTTGATGACATTGGAGACGGTCTTGACCGAGACGCCGGCCCGCCGGGCGACGTCACGCATGCGCGCCGTCATCGGTCCTCCATTCCGCGTCACGGGATGCTGGCGCTCATCACGTTACGGCGCCCAGACGTTCTGTGCAACGCGATAAGCGGGTTCAACGCGTTATGTTGGGTGCGTGCGCGTACAGGTGGAGCCGATGCCGTTGGACGCTCTGGTCGAGCTCGTCAACGGCTGGGGCGTCGAGCCGCGGCGTGCGGGGGCACGGTCGGACGTGCCACCGCTCGCGCCTCACGTCCGTCGAGCCGGCGTCGCGCGCCCGGTGGCGGACTCGCTGACGGACGATGACCTGGTCCGTTTCGCCGACACGGTCTTCGGGATCTTCGCGGCGGACGGTACGGCGGCTCGCGTCGCCGCGGTCTCCGAGCTGTTGTCGACAATCGACGTACGGCCGGATGTCGTGCTGACGGACGGCGTCGTACGCCGGATGTGGTGGGCGGATCGGGATGATGCACTGCTGGCGGCGGCGTTGCTCGCGCTGCGCGGACAGTTGGCCGATGAGGACCCGGGGCGGTTGGGAATCTGCGTCGACGGCGGATGCGCCGACATCTACGTCGACGGCTCACCCGCGGGCCGGCGGCGCTTCTGCTCGGTCCAGTGTCAGAACCGCGCCCGCGCCGCGAAGTACCGCCGGACCCGGCGCGACGCCTCATGAGCCGATGGCCGAGTACGCCGGCCGTGGCGATCCCTGTTCAGAGGGCCCCGTGACGGTGACGGGGCGCGAGAGAGCCTGCGATTTTCACTCCCGGAGAGTACCGATTTCACACTCTGAGCAGTGACGTGCACCACGCAGCCGTGGGCGCCCGTCATGGCACGATGTTCGACGTGACGACTACTGCGGATGGCCCGAAGGCTCTGCCCCTGCTGTTCCTGGGACAGAACACCGATCCGCACTCGGAGCGGGGTGTCGAGTGCCCGGGTGCACTGCCGCCTGCCTCCGACCCGGACCTGGTCGAGCGGGCGCTCAAGGCGAAGGCGGCGCTCGGTGACCAGGTGTTCGTGCTCGGGCACCACTACCAGCGCGACGAGGTGATCCAGTTCGCGGACGTCACCGGCGACTCGTTCAAGCTGGCCCGGGACGCTGCGGCCCGGCCGGACGCGCCGTACATCGTCTTCTGCGGTGTGCACTTCATGGCCGAGTCGGCCGACATCCTGACCAACGACCAGCAGACGGTGATCCTGCCGGACCTGGCCGCCGGGTGCTCGATGGCCGACATGGCCCGGATCCAGCAGGTCGAGGCGGCCTGGGAGGCGCTCGCCGACGCGGGGGTCGCCGAGGTGACCGTGCCGGTGACATACATGAATTCGAGCGCCGACATCAAGGCGTTCTGCGGCCGGAACGGCGGCGCCGTCTGTACGTCGAGCAACGCGGACACCGCGCTCGAGTGGGCCTTCGAACAGGGCGAGAAGGTGTTGTTCCTGCCCGACCAGCACCTCGGCCGGAACACCGCCGTACTGAAGCTGGGCCTGAGCCTGCACGACTGCGTGGTGTACGACCCGCACAAGCCGGGTGGCGGGCTGACCCGCGAGCAGTTGGCGGCCGCGAAGATGATCCTGTGGCGCGGGCACTGCTCGGTGCACGGCCGGTTCACCGCCGCCTCGGTCGACGACGTCCGGGCCCGGATCCCCGGCGTGAACGTGATCGTCCACCCCGAGTGCCGGCACGAGGTCGTCACGAAGGCGGACCTGGTCGGGTCGACGGAGTACATCATCGACACGCTCGCGAAGGCCGAGCCCGGTACGTCGTGGGCCGTCGGCACCGAGCTGAACCTGGTGCAGCGGTTGGCCAAGCAGCACACCGACAAGAGCATCGTCTTCCTGGACAAGGCGGTCTGCTACTGCGCCACGATGAACCGGATCGATTTGCCGCACTTCGTCTGGGCGCTGGAGAACCTGGTCGCCGGGCACGTGGTCAACCCGATCAAGGTCGACGCGGACACCGAGAAGTACGCCAAGCTCGCCCTCGACCGGATGCTCGCCCTCCCAGGCAAGACCGCCCGGGACTGACCAACCGTCCACATCTGGTGGGCCAACCCACCCCGCACAGGGCTGGCCAACGGGATTTCGGTTGGTGAACCCACAAGCGGGTGGGTCAGCCCACCGGACGGGGACCGGGGACCGGGGACCGGATAAGGGCCGGG
>NZ_SMKR01000308.1 GCF_004348725.1 Kribbella turkmenica | reverse complement strand
GTCGCGGGTCGCGGAGGCGGTGCTGCCGGAGACCGACGCGGACGCCGTCCGCGTGATGACGATCCACGCCGCGAAGGGCCTGGAGTTCCCGATCGTCATCCTGTCCGGCATGACCGCCGCGCCGAACCGCCAGCGCGGCGTGCAGGTCCTCTGGCCGCCGGACGGCGGCTATGCGGTGAAGCTGAAGTCGTCGGTGCAGACCGAGGACTTCGACCTCGTCCAGCCGGTCGACGAGCAGATGGACGACTTCGAACGCCGCCGCCTGCTGTACGTCGCTGCCACCCGGGCGCGTGATCACCTCGTGGTCTCGCTGCACCGATCCGGCAACCGCAGACACTCCAGCAACGCCGAGTTGCTCGCGTCGGCGGGCGGTGTGGAGGCTCCGCACGTCACGCTCTTCACCACCCCGTCGCCGGTCGAGCGCGAGCCGCGATCGTCGGCCGACGTCGCACCGCCGATCGCCCGTACCGACTGGGAATCCCGTGTTGCCGAGGCCCGGTCGGCGAGCCGCCGACATTCGGCCCAGAGCGCTTCCGGACTGGAAGGGACCGGCCCGGACGTGGCGCTGACCGACGTCGATCCCGGCACGGCGAAGGCAGCCCGCGACCTCGAGCTCCCGCCGTGGTCCAAGGGCCGGTACGGTACGGCGATCGGCCGGGCCGTGCACGGGGTGATGCAGGTCGTCGACCTGTCGACCGGCAGCGGTCTCGAGGCTGCCGTGTCCGCTCAGTGTGTGGCCGAGGGCGTGCTCGAGTACGCCGATGTGGTCGCCGCGCTGACGCGGTCCGCCTTGGCGTCGGACGTCGTCCACCGAGCCGCCGTACGCGAACACTGGCGCGAGTCGTACGTCGGCGCTCTGCAGCCGGACGGCACGATCCTCGAGGGTTTCGTCGACCTGATCTACCGCGAGGACGACGGCCGCCTGGTCATCGTCGACTACAAGACGGACGCCGTCCCCGCGGCCGCGCTCGACAGCCGGGTCACGTACTACGCGCCCCAACTGCAGGCCTACGCGGACACCCTCCCGAACGCCGGATCACCGGTGCTGCTGTTCCTGAACCCGGCGGGCGCGGTCGAGCGCTTGCTCTAGGCAACCAGCCGCACCGCGAGGACGGCGATGACCACACTCGAACCGAGCGCGGTCAGCAGTCGCCCGAGGTGACCGGTCAACGCGCGCCCGAGCAACGCGCCGCCACCGGCCAGCAACAGTTGCCAACTCGCCGACGCCACGAACGCGGCGATCACGAACACCGCCCGCTCGACCGGACCGCCGTCGCCCGAGCCACCTCCGAGGACCAGCGCTGCGAAATAGATCACCGTCATCGGGCTCAACAGCGTCATCCCGAGCAGGCCGGCGTACGCCGTCAGCGGGTTGACCGGCAGTTCCTGAGTGATCCCGGTGAGCCGTTGCGCGCGATATCGCCGTACGGCTCTGATCGCTGTGCTGACCGCGAGCGCCAGCAGCACCACGACCGAAGCCCACCGCAACGGCACGACGATCGGCTCCAGCACCGGCGCCAACGCCGACCCGGCCACCGCGGCCACCAGCGCGTAGCTGCCGTCCGCCGAGGCGATCCCCAGCGCGGCACAAGCCCCGACCCGCCAGGAGCTCCGCGCAGTCAACGCCACCAAGTACGTCCCCACGGGCCCGACCGGCATGGCGATCCCATACCCGGCCAGCAACCCGGCGACCAGCGCCCCGGTCACAACTGACCGAGGATCGCCTCCAACCCACGACCACCCTGCTGCTGAACCCGCGCCGCCCGTGAGGCAACACCGTTCAACACCAAGCTCCCAACAGTCGTAGTCATACCCGAATCGTCAGCGCGCCACCTCTCAGCGGGCAACCCATTTACGCCACCCGCGCTCGCCGCCGGTGGACCCCGACCTCCTTGGGACCGGCGCACGGAACCGACGCCGCACCCGTCAGCCTCAACCGATGACCTGGATCAAGCCGTCCCTACTGTGGACGGCGCGGGCTCCGAGCGCGTGATCGGTCAGGAATCGAGAAGCCTCCATCGGCGGCCCGCTCATAGCGTTGCCACCAACATCACCCCGTTTCTCCTGGAGGTAGCCATGACGCAGAACCAGCAGGCCGCCAAGCGCAAGCCCGGCACGCCCGGCCCGCTCTCGCGTTGGTTCCAGCGCACGATGAACGCCCGCACCCGCCGCAAGATCCACGCCGGCCGCGACAAGCTCATGGGCATGGACGTCCTCGTCCTTCAGACCCTCGGCCGCCGCAGCGGCGAGCTCCGGGAGACTCCGCTCGCCTGGTTCCCCGACGGCGAGGACGCCTGGCTCGTCGTCGCCTCCGGCGGCGGTAGCCAGCACCCGGACTGGCACGCCAACCTCATGGCCCACCCCACTCGCGCCGCCGTCGCCTTCCCCGGCCGCGACCCCCTGCCCGTATCCCCGGAAACCCTGGAGGGCCCCGACCGCACGCAGGCCTGGCAGAGGATCACGAGCGCCCAACCCCGGCTCGCCAAGTACCAGGCCAAGTCCAGCCGGCAGTACCCGGTCATCCGCCTGACGCCCCGCTGACCTGGCGGTTGCCTCGAACAACCGTCGCGAATCC
>NZ_SMKR01000307.1 GCF_004348725.1 Kribbella turkmenica | reverse complement strand
GCCATGGAAAACAGACCCACAAAAAGCGATCCTCTGAACCAGAAACAAATCAAACTGACTTGAATCCATACAAAATTTCAAAGGAATCCGCCACAGACACAAACAAACCCACACCCACAACCACAAAGCCGGGGCCCAGGAAACGTTCAATGCCCATGAACGGGGAAAATGCATCTTTCGGCATTGACTTTCGGCACGCTGTTGAGTTCTCAAGAATCGGACGCACACCGCGCTTCAGACTTTCGTTTGAAGCTCCGGGGCAACTCGCCCAACTTTACTGTTTCGTCCGGGGCCGGTCAAATCGGCCTCTTTCGTCCCAGTCTCCCTGCGCGACCCAGTGACCGAAACCCGCCGAGGCGTGTTTCGGCTTCCGAGACCTTCAGGGAGTTTGTCGGAGGACCGGCCGCTTTCGCGTCCCGCGTCTCGCTCCAACAAGAAGAACATTACTGACATTCGCGGTGCGGATGCAAATCGGGGTGCCGGACCTTGTCCGAGACCTTGCGACGCACCCTGGGCGCCGGTCAGCCGGCGCCTGCCACGGAGGCAGCCATCGTCCCTCTGGTCACATCACTCACTCGCGTCTCCGCGGGCGACAACTCCCATGATGCCCCACCGCACAAGTGTGGCTCCACGGGACATCCCGGCACAGACGAGGTGGGAGCTGGTCGCCCAGCTCCCACCTGTCACGCATCGCACCGTCCAGCAGACGCCTCTCGGCGAGTGGCCGCTCGCAGCGGCTGAGGTTGAGGCCCGGGGGTCATGAACCGGACGGCACCAGATGTAATCCACCCCTACCCCCACCTATTCCCGGGCACAGCCGAGTTCTGCCCCCTGGCTGAAGACCAGCCGGCCACCCTCGCGAACCTCGAGCTCGGTGTCCCGCGTCACCGCGGCGACCCTCGTGTCGACCAGCCGGGGCATGGCGAACACAGCGACCGGCTTGCTGGTCGAGCCCGCCTGAACCACGTTTCTGGTACGACGGGCGCCGGCTCGCCGGCCTGCACGACGCCGGCGCAACCGGACTGACGATCTCGCCCCGATCACCGCCCAACTGGCACCGGTACATAGCAGTTCTTCAGATCCGCCGCGATCCCGTCGTACAGAGCAGTCATCCCGCGCCTCTTCTGTTCCGTTGTCTCGGAGCCCTCGGGCGATACAGGGTCCACGCTCGGGGTTCGTGTACACACCGGGTGCCTTAGAAGGCGGGCCTGCCGCGACGGGTCCGGGGCAGGCTCGTGGCTTCGGCTACCGCGACGGCTGCGGTGTCGAGCAGTCGATCTTCGGGTTCGCGCCGACGTAGTTCAGCGGGCCGACGGCGATGGTGATCAGCGTCGTACCCACCTTGGCGCACGTCGCGTCGGATCCTGCGAAGTAGTTCCGTTGGGCGGCGGCCGCCAGGCCGATGAGCAACCAGACGACAACAAGGACGGCCACGGTCCGGGAACCGGTCGTAGAGGCTCTACGAGTGCGCATGTCCACCTCCTGGGCTGAGCGCACCCCCGTGTTGACTCTGCTTCCGGTTCCCGCCCGCGTGCCTACAGAAACGGTGTGGATCACACCTCGCGGTAGTCGTGGTGCGGCTTGATATGGGTGTTCACGTACGTCCCGATGCTCGACGCCGCAAGCAGAGCGGCGAAGGTCGTCTGCGCGACGTCGTAGTACTGGTAGGTGGAGCCGTTGACGTATTCGAGCTCCAACGTGCCGTCGGACCAGCCGACCGATCGCACACTCGACGAGTTCACCAGCCGTCGCCTCACCCGCGCTCCCTCCAGTGCGTCGTACGTCGCCCTAGTGTGCCGGTGACCGCTCGGGCTCCCCGGACTCGAGGCGTGCCACGGCGCGGGCCAGACCGCCGAGGGCCTCGTTGAGTTGACTGAGCACGTCGTGGTCGAGCACGATCTGCGGCTCGTCGAGGCCCAGGTTGGCGGCGAATCTGATCCGGGCGTCGGGCGGTGCCTGTCTCAGTGAGTTGTCGAGCGCCTGCTGAAGTTGCTTGCTGGGCACCATCTCGGGTCGCTCGCGCCACTTGGCGACCGTCCTCGGCGCGACGTTCAAGTGGTAGGCGAAGGACTCGTTGGTCATCCGGAGCGCGGTACGCAAGGCATGCGCGTGCCGGCCCGTCCATTCCTCGATGATCGTCATCGGTATCACTCCCTGCGCGTTGGTCACTCCTTGCAATCAGGTTACGGCGATCAGGTGACCGGCAGAGTGCCGAATTTCTGCCCTGTGGATACCTGTTCAGTTCATGGTGAGGGCGTCGCCGCGGGCGTTGACTGTCGGCATGGACGAGATCAGCGGTCGCACGACCACGCTGTCGCGGACGATCCCGCGACGACGTCATCTGAAAGTCGCAGGCAACGCCGGGCCACGCTGTTTCCAGTTGGTCCGTCACGTCGACGTCTCGGGAGTCAGCGGTACGGGCGTCGTCGCCGAAGGGGTCGAATGGACCGATGGAACGGTCGCTCTGCATTGGGGTGGGCGATACCCGACCACCACGGTCTGGCCGGACGGCATCGACGCGCTCCTCACCGTCCACGGTCACAACGGCGCGACCACCATCCAGTGGCTGGACGGATGACATGCGCCTCCGAACTCGGTGGGGCGGGTCCACCCTG
>NZ_SMKR01000306.1 GCF_004348725.1 Kribbella turkmenica | reverse complement strand
GGTCCCGGTGGCCCATCGGACCCAGCTGTCGTGCGACCAGCTGCGGTTGCGGACGAGCAGCAGGTAGAGCTCTGGACTGAGGATCGCGTACAGAATGTCGGCCGCCTCCTGGGTGGTCAGGCCTTGGCGCGCGCCCGGCTTGGTGACGAGCGCCGCGGCGGCCGCGCGCTGGACGACGTACCGCATGTCCTCGTCCTGCGGCCAGAGAGTGGAGACCTCGGGGTCGTTGGCGACGGCGGCCTCGAGGACGCGCATGATCGGGGAGATCCGCTCCAGAACCGCGCTCGACCCCGGGACGAAGCGGCTGAGCAGCTCCTCGGCCGTATCCGCGGCGACTGCCTCGGTGAACCACGGCCGGTCCATGGTGGCGACGGGCTCGCTGTCACCGGCGATGGTGACGTCCACCAATTCCTTGAGCAGCGCGCGCTTGTTGCCGAAGACGAAGTAGATCGTCTGGACGGCGACGCCGGCCTTGTCCGCGACGTCCTGGAGGTTGGTCGCGCCGTAGCCGTCCTCGACGAACAGCTCGGTCGCGGCCTGGATGATCCGGCGCCGCGTCTCCTGTGCCTTCTCCGTGCGCTTGTTGATCCGCTTGACAGGGGTCATGACTAGAGTCTATCTCTAGATTCACTCGCTATACACTAACTCTAGTGAAAGGTTCTGGTCATGACTCTCATCGCGGTGACGCGGTTCGAGGCGGTCGACACGGTGACGGCCGACGAGGTGCGCGACCGGCATACCGCGCTGGTCGGGGCGGTCCGGGCAGCGCGGCCGGGCCTGACGGAGGCGCGTCTCGGTCAGCTTGACGACGGCCAGTGGGTCGGCGTGTGGCGCTGGGACTCCGCGGACACGCTGAAGGCGGTCCGTGAACTCGTGCCGACGATCCCAGAGGTGAAGCAGGCGTTCGAGCTGGTCCGGGAGGGGTCTGCCGTCGTCGACGAGATCACGGTCGTCGACGAGCTCTGACCGGCTCAGTGCGTCGTCGGAAGTTCGGTGACGCGGAGCTTCGCCGTGCCGTAGGGGACGAAGGTCAGTTCCTCGGACGGACCGGTCGTGGTGACCGGGCTGGGCGGGGGTGCGGCAGCAGCGCCGTGCTCGAGTGTCCAGTCCGGCACCAGGCGGCCGTTGACGCGGAGCCGGATCGGCGACTCCGTGAACGGGTGCCCGTTGAGGTGCTCGCGCACCACGCGGCTGCCCGACAGGTCGACGGCGTAGTTCCAGGGAGCGGTCGGGTGGACCTCGTAGGTGGCGTGCGGCTCCTCGCCGCCGATCTTGGTCCACTTCTGCGGCACGGCCAGCGAGAACACGAGTGGACCGCGTTCAAAGGCAACAGCGCCCGCCGGTCGGGAAACCGCCGTGACGTCGGCTCCGAGGTGAAGCCGCAGAGTGTGATCCCCCGAGACGACGACCTCGTGCACGGCTCCGGGCGGGAGCGCGACCGGAACCTCGTCGTCAGTGGCCAAGGTGGCGTCCACCGCCCAGCCCGGGATGCGCAGCCGCAATCGGCCCGACCCACGGACGCTGATCTCCACGTCGTCCTCGAAGGGGTACGACGAGGAGACGTCGACCGCCAGACCGTCGTACGAGAACGAGCAGGGCGCGTAGGAGAGCGCGGTCAGGGCGCCGTCGTCGGATCGCATCCAGAGGTGGGTGGTGAAGCGCGGCCAGCCCTGGTGACGGTTGGCCGTGCAGCAGCCGAAGTGCGGTTCGAGACCGAAGACGTTCGCGTCGGGTCCGTTGTTCGTGTACACGCGGTCGTCGGTGACGTGGCAGACGACCTGGTTGGCCTGCTGGACGTACTGGTGGGCCCACTCGTCGGCCGACGTAGTCGCGGGCAGGGCGTTGAAAGCGAGCCGTTCCACCAGCGCCGCGATCGGCTCGACCGCGCCCCAGGACTCGAGGGCGACCTCGAGGGACGCGAGCTGCTCGACCACCGTGCAGGTCTCGGTGCCCTGGCTCGGATGCCGGCCGGCCAGGTGCTCGTCGCAGCTGAACAGTCCGCTCGGCTGGCCGTGATACTCCTCCAGCGCCAAGATCATCCGCAGCAGCCGGGTCTGCTGGTCGTCGCCGGAGTGCCGCCACCAGACCGGCATCGCCTTCAGCCCCATTGCCACGTTGACGCCGTGCGACGACAGGTAGACGTCGTTCATCCAGACGCCGTCGTGCTGCTCCTTGAGCGCGAGCAGCGTTGCCTCCGTCACCTTGTCCCGGAACGGCAGGTCGTCGGCGAACCCGAACCAGTCGAAGCCCTGCGCTCTGCACTTCGCCGCCAGCGGCAGCAGCCAGTCCTCGCCGGTGAGGTCGTGCACCTGGTGGATCACCCAGACGACATCGGTCCACCGCGACCGCGCCCACTCCTGTAGCGGCCACTCGTCGAGCAGTACGTCGAGCAGCCGCAGGAACCGTACTGCGGCCTGGACCACCCGCTCGTCACCGGTCGCGTCGAGGTGCTGGAGCAGAGCCTTCAGCACGATGATCCGCGGCCAGACGTCATGGTCCCCGTACGTCGCCTCACCGGAACGCGGCCCGAACCACCCATCCGCGTGCTGGTGCTCCAGGATGTGGTCCACCCACCGCCGGACCTTGGCCTTCAGCCGGTCGTCGTCAAGGAGGTAGGCGATCCCGGTGATCCCGTCGAGCCAGTACGGCCCGCGTTCCCAGCCCTCGGCGTCGCCGCCGATCCAGCCGCTGC
>NZ_SMKR01000305.1 GCF_004348725.1 Kribbella turkmenica | reverse complement strand
GTTGCGCCTGGACGTTGGGGGTGCCGGACGCGACGTGCGGCGGCGGCACCGGGACGGGGCGCAGGGTGCGGTCGGAGATGGAGCGGCTGCCCCGGCCGATCGCCACCATGCCGGACTGCACCAGCTCGCGGACGCCGAAGGGTTCGAGCACCCGGAGCATGGCCTCGAGCTTCTCGGGATTGCCGGTCGCCTCGATCGTGATCGCGTCCGGAGCCACGTCGACCACCTTCGCACGGAACAGCTGGACGGTCTCCAGCACCTGTCCCCTGGTCAGGGTGTCCGCCTTGACCTTCACCAGCAGCAGCTCGCGCTGCACTGTCTGGCTGGGCTCGAGCTCGACGATCTTGATCACGTTCACCAGCTTGTTCAGCTGCTTGGTGATCTGCTCCAGCGGCTGCTCGTCCACGCTGACCGCGATCGTCATCCGGGACACCTCGGGGTGCTCGGTGGGACCGACCGCGAGCGAGTCGATGTTGAACCCGCGCCGCGAGATCAGTGCGGCCACCCGGGCCAGCACACCGTGCTTGTTCTCGACCAGGACCGACAGTGTGTGCTTACTCATCACAGCTCCTCTGAGTCCCAGGTGGGCGCCATGTCCCGGGCGATCTGGATGTCGTCGTTGCTGGTGCCGGCGGCGACCATCGGCCAGACCATCGCGTCGCGGTGCACGACGAAGTCGACCACCACCGGCGCGTCGGTGACCGCCATCGCCTTCTCGATCGTCGCGTCCACCGAGTCGCGGTCGGAGCAGCGCATGCCGATGCCGCCCATCGCCTCGGCCAGCTTGGCGAAGTCCGGGATCCGGGCCGAGTGCAGGTCGGTGTTGGAGTACCGCTTGTCGTAGAACAGCGTCTGCCACTGCCGGACCATGCCGAGCGACTGGTTGTTGATCACGGCGACCTTGATCGGGATGCCCTCGAGCGCGCAGGTGACGAGCTCCTGGTTGGTCATCTGGAAGCAGCCGTCGCCGTCGATCGCCCACACGGTCTTGTCCGGCCGGGCGACCTTGGCGCCCATCGCGGCCGGCACGGCGTACCCCATGGTGCCGAGGCCGCCGGAGTTCAGCCAGTGGCCGGGCTTCTCGAACGGCAGGTAGTGCGCGGCCCACATCTGGTGCTGGCCGACGCCCGCGGTGTACACGGCGTCCGGGCCGGCGATCTTGCCGATCCGCTCGATCACGTACTGCGGGGACAGCGTGCCGTCGTCGGGTTCGTCGTACGCGACCGGGTACTTCGCCCGGACCGACTCCAGCTGGTTGCGCCAGGCGTCGTACGACGGGGTCCGGCCGGCGTTCGCGATCTCGGTCCGCAGGGCGGCGATCAGGTCGGTGATGACCTCCTTGCAGTCACCCACGATCGGCACGTCCGCGGCCCGGTTCTTGCCGATCTCGGCCGGGTCGATGTCCGCGTGGATCACCTTCGCCTCGGGGGCGAACGAGTCGAGCTTGCCGGTCACCCGGTCGTCGAACCGGGCGCCGAGGCAGATCAGCAGGTCGGAGCGCTGGAGAGCGCCGACCGCGGACACCGAGCCATGCATCCCGGGCATGCCGAAATGCAGCTCGTGCGTGTCCGGCAGCGCGCCGCGGGCCATCAGCGTGGTGACCACCGGGATGCCGAGCAGCTCGGCGAGCTCCTTCAGCTCGGCGTGCGCCTGGGCCCGGATCACGCCGCCACCGACGTACAGGACCGGCTTCTCGGCGGCCGCGATCAGCCGGGCCGCCTCACGCACCTGCTTGGGGTGCGGGCGGGTCACCGGCCGGTAGCCGGGCAGCGAGAGCTCGGTCGGCCACTGGAAGTCGACCTTCGCCTGCATCGCGTCCTTGGTCACGTCGACGAGCACCGGCCCGGGCCGTCCGGTCGACGCGATGTGGAACGCCTCGGCGACGGTGCTGGCGATGTCGTCGGGGTCGTTGACCAGGAAGTTGTGCTTGGTGATCGGCATCGTGATGCCGCGGATGTCGGCCTCCTGGAACGCGTCCGTGCCGATCGCGGCGCTGGCCACCTGACCGGTGATCGCGACCAGCGGGACGGAGTCCATGTACGCGTCGGCGATCGGCGTCACCAGGTTGGTCGCACCGGGTCCCGAGGTGGCCATGCAGACGCCCACCTTGCCGGACGCCGAGGCGTACCCCTGGGCGGCGTGGCCGGCGCCCTGCTCGTGACGTACCAGGATGTGGCGGATCTGGGTCGAGTCGAGCATCGGGTCGTACGCCGGGAGGATCGCGCCACCCGGGATGCCGAAGACCGTGTCCACCCCGGCATGTTCCAGTGCGCGGATCAGAGCCTGTGCCCCGGTCAGCTGCTCACTCATGAGTGCCTTCCTTGTCCTGTCACGTTGTGGCTTGTTGCGACCGATCCATCCTCGCTCCTCGTCGCTGTCCTTGCTCATCTGGGTCGCAGATAGTCGCAGTGGCAACAACTGTGCGCAATAAAAAGGCCCCCTCCGCCGGGTGGGCTGAAGGGGGCGCGCTCGACTCTGTGGTCGCGTCAGTCGGCGCGCCGCACAAGTACGAGGAGAATCGATCGCATGTAGGCAACACTCGCCGACACCCCGCGACCGGGTCAAGTTCGGCGCCACTGTGTCCCACCCAGTGAGATACCCGTCTTACCAACCGCCCGCACCAGCAACGCCTCGACGGGATATCCCATGAAATGGCCGGTTCTCCCCTCCGAACAAGAGCGGAGAAGGGGCCAGCTCACCGGATATCCCCTGACATGGCC
>NZ_SMKR01000304.1 GCF_004348725.1 Kribbella turkmenica | reverse complement strand
TTTCGGGGGTGGGTGGCGCGGGGATGCGGCTGCGCCAGATGGCCAGCCGTTCGGTGGCGCCGGAGATGCTCTGGGCGACGATCTGGATCTCGTCCTCGTCGGCGGAGCGGCCGGGTGGGAGGTTGCTGCGGACCAGCGCGGGGATGAGTTCGATGCAGGCGGCGGGGACCTCGTCGGTGGCCGCGGCGGCGGGGCCGGCGGCCGTGCTCATGCCGAGCATCCCCTCGTCGATCAGCACCGACCACGCCTGCGGGTGGTCGTCGAGGAACTCGAACCACGCGACGAACCCGGCGTACAGCGCGTCCTCGGCGTCGCCCGCGGCGAACACCGCGTCCGACACCGTGTCGAGCAGTTGGATCCGCAGCCGGGCCAGGCAGGCGAGGAAGAGTCCGTCCTTCGAACCGAAGTACTGGTAGATCAGCGGCTTGGACACCCCGACCGCGGCGGCCACGTCGTCCATCGACGTGCCGTGGTACCCGCGCTCACCGAAGATCCGCTCGGCCGCCTCCAAGATCTCCCGCTCCCGGGCCGCCCGATCCCGCCGCCGGCGCACCGGAACCGCCTCGCCGTCCCCGGATCCGGCGTCGGGGGAGGGCGTGTGCGGCGTGGTGGAGGTCACTTGCGGAGTCTAACTGACTCCGAGTAACTTACTCCGAGTAAGTTCCGCGGCGCAGGCTGGAGGACGTCGATGGCGCAGGAGACCAGTCACCACCGGATCGTCGTGGTCGGCACCGGGTTCGCCGGGATCGGCATGGCCGTGCGGCTGAAGCAGGCCGGGTACGACGACTTCGTCGTACTGGAGCGGGCGGACGACGTCGGCGGAACCTGGCGGGACAACACGTACCCAGGGTGCCGGTGTGACGTGCCGTCGCATCTGTACTCGTTCTCGTTCGCGCCCAATCCGGACTGGTCGTCGACGTTCTCGCCGCAGCCCGAGATCGAGGACTACCTCCGCAACGTCACCGACCGGTTCGGCGTCCGCCGGCACATCCGGTTCGGGCGTGCGGTCGAAGAGGCGCGCTGGGAGGACGGGCAGTGGCGGATCCGGACCAGCCAGGGCGAGTTCACCGCTGAGTTGCTGCTGTCCGGGATGGGGCCGCTCGCCGAGCCGTCGTACCCGGAGCTGCAAGGGATCGAGTCGTTCGAGGGGGAGGTGTTCCACTCGGCGGAGTGGAACCACGATCTCGACCTCAGTGGCCGCACGGTGGCGGTGATCGGCACCGGTGCTTCGGCGATCCAGTTCGTGCCGGCGATCCAGCCGGAGGTCGAGGAACTGCGTCTGTTCCAGCGCACCGCGCCGTGGGTGATGCCGCGCCCGGACCGGAGCATCACCGAGGTCGAGAAGGCTGTCTTCCGGCGGTTCCCCCTGGTGCAGAAGGCGTTCCGGGCAGGGATCTACTGGGGTCGCGAGTCGATGGTGCTCGGCTTCGCGAAAATGCCGGCGATCATGAAGCTGGCGCAGAAGGTCGCCGGGAAGCACCTCGAGCGGCAGGTCCGCGACCCCCTGCTCCGCGCCCGGCTGACGCCCGACTTCACCCTCGGCTGCAAGCGGGTGCTGATCTCCGACGACTACTACCCGGCGATCGTCCAGCCCAACGTCGATGTGATCACTGATCGGATCGCGGAGGTGACGCCCTCCGGGATCGTCACCGAGGACGGGGTGAAGCACGACGTCGACACGATCATCTACGGCACCGGGTTCCGGGTCACCGATCTGCCGGTGATGGACATGGTGCACGGGCGCGACGGCGTCTCGCTGCGGGAGGCATGGTCGGACGGGATGGCGGCGCATCTCGGTACAGCGATCGCCGGCTTCCCGAACTTCTTCATGCTCATCGGGCCGAACACCGGGCTCGGGCACAGCTCGATGGTGTTCATGATCGAGTCGCAGATCGCCTACATCCTGGATGCGCTGAAGACGATGGACGCCGAGGGGCTGCGTCAGGTCGAGGTACGGCCGGAGGTGCAGCGGGCTTTCGTCGACGGCGTCCGGAGCTCGATGCGGAACACGGTCTGGACCCGCGGTGGGTGCACGAGTTGGTACCTGGACTCCGAGGGGCGCAACACCACCCTCTGGCCGTCGTTCACGTTCCGGTTCCGCCGGCTGACCAGGCGCTTCGATTCGGCGGAGTATCAGACTCTCGCTATGTGACATCGCTCGTGTTACATTCGATTGGTCAGATAGCTGGCTGATCGGAGGCGGTGCCGTGGTGGAGCTCCTGGTTCCGTTGCACGGGATCGGTGGGCGCGGCGATCTGCCGGTGCCGCTGTGGCTGGCGATCTACTCAGCCGGGGCCGCGGTGGCGGTCTCGTTCTTCGCGCTGGCGGCGTTCTGGACGCGGCCGCGGTTCGGCGTTGCTCCCGGTCGGCCGCTCGCGGTGCTGACCCTGGTCGTCGACGCGCGGGCGGTTCGGTCGTCGATCAAACTCGCGGGGGTGGTGGCGCTCGCGGTGATGCTGGGGGCTGCGTGGTGCGGCAGCAGTTCCCCGGCGCTCAATCCGGCGCCGACGTGGCTGTTCGTGTGGATCTGGGTCGGGATCATTCCGCTGTCGCTGCTCTTCGGGCCGGTCTGGCGACTCGCGAACCCGTTCCGCACGATCGCCGCCGCCATCCGGTCGGTGGCGTTCCGCACACTGGCGCTCCGGAGACGGAAGCTCCGCCCCGCGGCGAACGGCGAATCCTCACATCAGGTGGTGTCCGGTGGCGGGTCCTCGGAGGCGGTGGAGGTAGGCGGGGAGTTGTCGCGCGAGGTCGTGCCGGGTGGTGGGG
>NZ_SMKR01000303.1 GCF_004348725.1 Kribbella turkmenica | reverse complement strand
CCTGTACGGCGATGTCCACCGCGCCCTGCGGTGCGCACGAGCACAGCACGACGTCGGCCACGTCCACCGCCTCGGCGAACGGCGTACCGATCAGGCCGGCCTCGTCGGCACGCGCCGTACTGTCCGGGCTCCGGCCTTCCGGCACCCAGCGCACCTCGTGGCCCGCGGTAACCAACTGTGCGGCCAGCTTCGAACCCATCGCACCCGGATGGAACACAGCGATCCGCATCGAGCCGTCCTCTCCAGAAGCGTCAGTGCTTCCCAAGATAGGCGAGGACGCGGCGGTGTTGTTCACCGTTGGTGAGCAGGCCGGGCCCGGACAGGAGCGATGCTGGACTCCACCAAAGGTGTGGGCGGACGCCGGATCAGCCCTGGAGCTTCAGGCGCGGCCGTCGAACAGGCTGGTCACCGAGCCGTCCTCGAACACCTCGCGGATGGCCCGGCTGATCAGCGGCGCGATCGACAGTTCGGTCAGCTTGTCGAACCGGCGATCCTCGGCGATCGGCAGCGTGTTGGTGACGATCACCTCGCTGGCCTGGCAGTTCTTCAGCCGGTCCACCGCCGGGCCGGACAGGATCGCGTGCGTCGCCGCGATCACGACCCCCGCGGCGCCGTCGGCGTACAGCGCGTCCGCCGCCTTGGTGATCGTGCCGGCGGTGTCGATCATGTCGTCGACCAGGATGCAGACCCGGTCCTTGACCTCGCCGACCACCCGGTTCGCGACCGTCTCGTTCGGCCGGTCGATGTCGCGGGTCTTGTGGATGAACGCCAGCGGCGCACCGCCGAGCCGGGCCGACCACTGCTCGGCCACCTTGATCCGGCCGGCGTCCGGCGACACTACGGACAGCCGCTGGTCGCCGTACTTGTTCTGCACGTACTCGCTCAGGATCGGCAGCGCCATCAGGTGGTCCACCGGGCCGTCGAAGAACCCCTGGATCTGAGAGGTGTGCAGGTCGACGCAGATCAGCCGGTTCGCGCCGGCGGTCTTGAACAGGTCCGCCATCAGCCGGGCCGAGATCGGCTCCCGGCCGCGGTGCTTCTTGTCCTGCCGGGCGTACCCGTAGAACGGCAGCACCACGGTGATCCGCTTGGCCGACGCCCGCTTCAGCGCGTCGACCATGATCAGCTGCTCCATGATCCACTCGTTGATCGGCGAGGTGTGGCTCTGGATCACGAACGCGTCGCTGCCCCGGACCGACTCCTCGAACCGGACGTAGATCTCGCCGTTGGCGAAGTCGTACGCCGACGTCGGCACCAGTCCGGCGCCCAGTTGCTCGGCGACCTCCTCGGCCAGACGGGGGTGAGCCCGGCCGGAGAACACCATCAGGTTCTTCTCGGTGGTTCGCTTCATCCCGCTCATGGCCCGGCCTCCCGTTACGCCTTCTCGCCAGTGTCGCCCACGGCACCTTCGTCCGTCTGCGGCGCAGCGTCCGCCTGCTGACCGGCGTCCGCCTGCTGCGCGGCCAGGGCCTCCTCGGCGGCCTTCGCGGTCTTGGTTCCGGCCCGCTTGCGGGCGACCCAGCCCTTGATGTTGCGCTGCCGCGCCCGCCCGACCGCGATCTCGCCCGGGCCGACGTCCTCGGTCAGCGCCGTACCGGCGGCCAGGTAGGCGCCGTCGGCGATCGTCCGCGGCGCGACCAGCACCGAGTTGCTGCCGACGAACGAGTACTTGCCGACGTGCGTCACGTGCTTGGCGATCCCGTCGTAGTTGACGAAGATCGTGCCGGCACCGATGTTCGCGCCCTCACCGATCACCGCGTCACCGGCGTACGTCAGGTGCGGCACCTTGGCGCCGTCGCCGATGTCGGCGTTCTTGGTCTCGACGAACGTGCCGATCTTGCCCTTGACGCCGAGCTTCGTCCCCGGCCGCAGGTAGGCGAACGGGCCGACGGACGCGCCGTCGCCGATCACCGAGCTGGAGCCGTGCGCGCGAATGACGGTCGCGTTCTCGCCGATCTCGACGTCGGTCAGCGTGGTGTCCGGGCCGATCGTCGTACCGCTGCCGGCCGTGGTCGCGCCGTGCAGCTGGGTGTTCGGCAGCAGGGTCACGTCGCGGGCCAGGCGGACCGTCTGGTCGACCCAGGTCGTGTTCGGGTCGACGATCGTGACGCCGTCGCGCATCAGCCCGTCGAGCGTCCGGCGGTTGAGCTCGGCGCGGAGCGCGGCCAGCTGGATCCGGTCGTTCACGCCTTCGGTCTGCATCGCGTCATCGGTCACGTAGGCGCCGACCCGCCGGCCGTCGTTCCGGGCGATCGCCAGGACGTCGGTCAGGTAGAGCTCGCCCTGCGCGTTGTCGGTGGTGATCCGGCTCAGTCCGTCGCGCAGCGTGGCCGCGTCGAACACGTAGATCCCGGCGTTGATCTCGTCGATCTGCCGCTGCTCGGCGGTCGCGTCCTTGTGCTCGACGATCCCGGCGACGGTGCCGTCCTCGCCCGGGATGATCCGCCCGTACCCGGTCGGGTCCGGCACCCGTGCGGTCAGCACGGTCACCGCGTTGCCCTGCTTGTCGTGCGCGGCGACCAGCTCCAGCAGCGTCTCCGCCTCGAGCAGCGGTACGTCACCCGACGTGACGACGACCGAGCCGTCGAAGTCGGCGGATACGGCGGTCAGCCCGGCGCGGACCGCGTCACCGGTGCCCAACTGCTGCTCCTGGACGGCGGTCTTCGCCTCCGGATCGACGGCGGCGAGATGCGCCTCGACCAGTTCGCGGCCGTTGCCGACCACCACCACCAGGTGCTCCGGGGCGAGTGCACGGGCGGTGACCACGGCGTGCCCGACGAGCTGTCTCTTATACA
>NZ_SMKR01000302.1 GCF_004348725.1 Kribbella turkmenica | reverse complement strand
CGGCAGAGCGTCTCACTCGTAATGAGAAGGTCGTCGGTTCGATTCCGACAGGCGGCTCCACCAAACCCCTAGGTCAGAGGCCACTCTCTGGGGCTGGGGGTTCGTCGTACCCGGCCTCGATCGCCTTCGGTGCCCCCGTCGTGCCCCCGAGCCTCTTGGGAGCGTCCCAGAGGTTCTGGTCGATCAGGCCCGTAGAGGTCCATCGTCATCGCCGTCGAGGCATGCACCAGGATCCGCTGAGCCACCTTCGGATCAGCCTCAGATCCGAGCCAGACCGACGCCGCCGTATGACGCAGATCGTGAACCCTGAGCTTCGGAACCCCGATCGCCTTGATCGCGGCGGTCCACCGAACCGATCGCGTCCACTTGCCCTCGCTGAGCGGCCCACCCTGCGGCGCGTGGAACAGCCATGCGCCGCTGACCTTGTCGCCCGCCCATCGATCCACGATCGGGACCAGGTCCTCGACCAGGGGACCGTCCGAGTCCGCCCTTTCTTCAGGTGTCTACGAACAGCTCGCCTGAACCTCCGCTGGCGAGCACTGCCCACTGCAGACGTGAACCACGACCAGGACCCAGATCCGATCACCTGCCTGCAGGCCAGCCAGCTCGCCCCAACGCAGACCAGCGAGACCGAGCACCAGGACCAACTCGGCGTATCGACTGTGGCAAGCGTCGGCTAGGTCGTGGAGCTGCGCCACGGTGAGGTGAGCCCGTCCCGACGTGACTGCCCACCGCTCGGAGCCTTGACCGACGCGGCCACGTTCTTGGTGATCCTGCGGTCAGCGATCGCGTAGGTCAGGATCGAGCGCAGAGTCGCGAGATAGCAAGTGACGCTGAAGGACTGCGGCCAGCGGCAATCTGCGCACCAACCCAGCTCGACACTTCGGCGGAGGTGATCGTGACCAGGGGAGCATTGCCGAACCGTGGGCTGATGTGAAGCCGCCAGTCTGCGGCATCAGCCTCCCTGGTCCGCCGCTTCGCCGAACTACGCGACTCCAGCCAATCAGCCGCAACTACCGAAAGAGGTACGCGACCCCGCTTCGGATCGGTCCACTCGCCGAGCCGGAGTTTGCGAGTCTGTCCTGCTCCCAGGCCACGGCATCCGCCTTGCGGTCGAACACACGCGTAGCAACCTCGCGACCATGCGACTTGATCCGGGCCCGGTGGTCGGTGAGGGTCTTGCCGGTCCACTGACGCGAAGCCCCGTCATTCTGCTCGACTTCGACGGCCCGGTGTGTTCCGTGTTCGCCGGGTATCCGGCACCTCAGATCACCGAGGAACTGCGAGCCCTGGCGCTCGACCAGGTCGACGAGTTGCCGCCGGCTATGTCCGCGATCACCAGTCCGCACGAGTTCCTGAGCGCATCCGCCGAGCTCTCCGCGGAGCTGGCCCAACACATCGAGGCTGCACTGCAGACGCCGAGATCAAGGCCGTCGAGAGTGCCACGCCTACACCTGGTGTAGAGGCCTTCCTGACCGCCTGCCGCGAGGCCGGTCGGCAGCTCGCGATCGTCAGCAACAACACCGGCGCATCGGTACGGGCCTACCTCGACCGCGTCGGCTTGGCAGACCTCGTCCAGCACGTCGAGGCGCGACCCATCGGACCCCGGCCTGATGAAGCGAGCCCGCACCTAATCGAGCGCGCCGCCCAAGCCCTGGCGGTGGAGCCCGACGCGTGCACCATGATCGGCGACCAGACCACCGACGTACAGGCCGCCCGAGCGATCGGAGCCGCAGCATCGGCTACACCAACAAACCCGGCAAGGCCGACGACCTGACCGCCGATGGAGCCGATGCCGTGATCGCCAACATCGCCGAACTCACCCAAGCTGTCCAAGCAAACTAGGCGATCGGGCCGCGTCCTCCCAGCGTCCCCAGTAGGTTGGCGGGCGACCATGACGAGAATCTTCACTTCGGCATCGTGGGATGGAGACCGCAATGACACCCCGTACGGCGATGGAAAGCGCGTTGAAGGATGCGATCACACAGCACCTGCGTCCGAAGGGGTTCACCGGGTCTCTACCGCATCTGCGCCGCCGTTCCGACGCCCAAGTCTGCTTGATCAGTTTTCAGTTCTTTTCAGCTGGGGGAAGCTTCGCCGTAGAGGTCGCCGAGTGTGGGCCTAACGGCTTCAATACTTCCTGGGGCAAACACATACCTCCTCAAAAGATGACCGCCCAAGACGTCCCCGCCCCTCGGCCACGACTTGGAAGTGGGGACTTTCCCAATGGCGATCACTGGTTCGCCTTCGGGCCGCGAAACTACGAGCCCGATGCGGAGAAACTGCGGGCCCATCAGGACTATGAAGCTCTGGCCGATGACGTGCTGCGATTGATCGAGTCGCAGGCAGAGCCGTTCTGGGAGCAGCAACTGTTGGCGCGGACATAGAGTCCGCCCGGCGCCGTCATTCTCTGCCGATTTGGGCTCCTATGGATCAAGGGCGTGCCTTCGGCGCGCGGACCCGGACTGCGGGCGGCGCCGGGGCGCCGTCCTCGCCGGGTCCCAACGAGCAGGACGCTTCTCCGACCACGCGATCCCAACTGCGACAGACCGACGCGCCTGGCGTCTGACCGCCGGCTAGCCCCGTCCCCCTGGCCGCTCGATTGTCCTGCCACGACGACCCACATCTAGAGCGCTTCGCGTCCTACGGATCGGCAAGCCGACTCTTGACGTGCGCCGCGCTGGCCTGGGTTTGGCAGCTATCAGACATCCCTGGTGTTAGGGGGTCAAGCTGCGGTGGGTCTTCTTGCGGTATGCGGATCCGAGTTCGGGGCCGTAGTTGTCGGCTTCTTGACGCAG